>PFVA01000208.1 GCA_002790365.1 Ignavibacteriales bacterium CG_4_9_14_3_um_filter_30_11 | reverse complement strand
CTCAAATAAGCCATCTCATTTCAATACATATTTAATATTATCTCTCAATTTGTCTTATTTCCATTCTAATTTAACCACTAATCGGTAATAATATATAGCTCGTTTAATTAAAAAATAGACTTTCAGATTAGTTAACCAAAAAAACAGTATTTGGCATTATTGTTGAATTTTACTTGGTATATAAATTTAAATATGGACATAAAATGACCAAAGAAAGGGTAGTTTGTAAAACCATAATTGTGGATGATGATTCTAAATCAAGAAAATTTCTTACAAAACTTTTAGACAATTATTCACAAGTTGAAGTAGTTGGGGAAGCTGAAACAATATCATCTGCGCTAAAGTTAATTAAAGAAAAGAATCCTACTAGCATCTTTTTAGATGTTAAGAAAAATGACGGTATTAGCATGGAGTTATTAGATAATATTTCCTCTGATCTAAAAGTAATATTCGTCTCGTCAAATTTAGATTTTGCATTAAAAGCTTTTGAAGTAAATGCATTAGATTTTATAAAAAAACCAATAGAGGAAGATAAACTTGGTCGTACAGTCAATAGGTTGATTGACGATTTAGCATTAGGAAGTGAAGAAATGTTAAAATCTTTTAGTGAAAAAAATAGCTCATATGAAGATAAGACCGATAATAATCCATTAAAAAATATGCTAACAGCAAAAAATAAAAATTATGTTAAACTAACATATGACGACAGATTATTTTTAACAAAAAACGGTTCTTCAAAATTTATTAAAGTAGATTCTATTCTTAGTATTACTGCAAACAAAGATTATTCTTACATCAATTCATTAGATGAGAAAAAAATTATTTTACTAAGAACAATGAAAGAATGGGAAAAAAGACTTCCTGAAAAATATTTTGCAAGAATACACAGATCAACAATCGTTAATTTAGAATTTATAGAAAAAGTAGAAAAATGGTTTAACTACTCTTACCATGTTTATTTGAAAGGAGTAGAACAACCTTACCAAATGTCTAGAAGATATGCATCAAAACTAAAAGAAAAATTCAAATAAAAATCTAAGAAGTCATTTCATTTTTTTTGAAATCATATATTCTATTACTTATCTTTGTAGAAAATAGGTAATAGAATTTTTTTATGGAAAGATCATCTTCGATTTATTTAACAATAATACTTCTTAGTTTTATTTATTTTTCCTGCTCATCAAATCCACAACAGAATAATAATACAGGAATAAATCTTCCTCCTGGTTTCAAAATTTCCATTTATTCTGATAAAGTACCCGGTGCTCGTTCTATGGCATTAAGCACAAACGGAATATTATTTGTCGGCACAAGAAATGAAGGAAATGTGTATGCAATTGTTGATACAAACAAAGATAATCATGCAGATAAAATTTATACAATTGCAGAAAATTTAAGTATGCCTAACGGTGTAGCTTTTAAAAATGGCTCATTATTTGTTGCAGAAGTAAACAGAATTTTAAGATTTGATGATATAGAAAATAGATTATCTAATCCTCCAAAACCAATTATCTTGTTTGATAAATTTCCTGATATTACTCATCACGGATGGAAATTTATTCGGTTTGGCCCTGACGGAAAACTTTATGTTCCTGTTGGTGCACCATGCAATATTTGTTTAAGTGATGATAAAATTTTTGCAACTATTACAAGAATGAATATTGATGGAAGCAGTTTTGAAATTTTTGCAAACGGCATTCGTAACTCTGTTGGATTTGACTGGAATCCCTTAACCAATGTACTTTGGTTTACAGATAATGGAAGAGATATGCTCGGCGATGATATTCCACCTGATGAATTAAACAGAGCACCAATAAAAGGGCTTCGTTTTGGTTATCCTTTTTTCCATGGTAAAGGTATTCAAGATCCTGAATTTGGAGATGGGAAATATCAAAACGATTATATAAATCCTATGCAGGAACTTGGGCCACATGTTGCAGCTTTGGGAATGAGGTTTTACACGGGCAATATGTTCCCTGTTGAATATAAAAACCAAATATTTATTGCCGAACACGGAAGTTGGAACAGAAGTGAAAAGATAGGCTACAGAATAACAGTTGTTAAATTAGTGAATAACAAACCTGTAAGTTATGAACCGTTTGCTACCGGCTGGTTACAGGGTAATACGGTAAAGGGCAGACCTGTTGATCTTCAAATTAAGCAGGATGGATCTATGTTAGTTTCCGATGATTATTCAGATGTGATTTATAGAATTAGTTATGACAAATAGTAACTACAATCAGAGATGGCATCTTTTAAAAAGATGACACCTCTAATATTGGATGCTGAGGTGGGGTAATAAATTAATGTTAGTATTCATAAAGCATCTCCATTTGTTAAATGAATAATTTTTAATCTAAGAAATAATATTTAAAGAAGCATGGCAATAAATTAGGAAGCGTGCAAATTTTTATATTAAATTTGCGTATTACATTTCTTTGCAAAATCTTCAGCAAAGTCTTTTATCATTTTTGAAATATCATTATTTGAAGTAGAACGCAGGTAAGTATCTGCCATCTTTTGGAAAATCTGATAAAAGTGAACATTCATATCATCAATCATCATTTCATTTGTCCAAAGGTCTATTCCCAAAGTAGTTTTTTCTGTTTTATCCCAGACAGAAATCTGTATTGATTTACATTCCTTATCGCTTTCAAAATCTGCATCACTTGCATTCCAGTTTATTTTTTTAGGAAGACTTTTTTCATCTAATTCAACAGTAAATTTTATCTCTGATTTTTTTAATTCCATCAACAACTCATTTTTAATTCATAACTTGTCCGTTGAAGCTTTAGCGTAGGCGGATTCAAAATTTTTAATTAATTTAGTATTCTTTATATACTGCATAACCTTTATCAACCATCAGGTCATTTACATTTATAATTTCTCCATCAAGAGGTAGCCAAATTTCCCCCAAGTATCTTCCGTATTTTCCCTTTTTATCTTTAAATGTTCCAATAATTATTTCTTTATCAAAAATTACTTCTCTTAAATAATCTCTGGAGGCCAAACCTTTTTTTCTGGTTTTTCCTCTAATTTCCGGAGTATCAATTCTGATTAATCTTATTTTTTCTCCCCTTACCCATGTATGCAGACCAAGATCAATGTCAACTGTGCATGTATCCCCATCATAGACTGATGTAACAAATGCTTTATATTGATAAAGAACATTTTTCATAACAAACCCCGAATTTTGTTTATTATTTTTTCTAATTTATTATAATATAAACAGAACTCAAAACAAAAAAATAATGTAAATAGATTGGTAAATAAATGATTATCATCCTTCCCCACAATTTATAGAGAAGGATGTTTTTTTTTAAGAATATTATTGAGTGATTTTTCCGTTCTTCAATTCATCGCTTAGTCTAGCTGCCTTATAAACTGCACCAATTGCTTCAACCAATCCACGCGAATCTACAGAAACAGTACGGTTTTGTTCTGTTGTAAAAATAAAATTGCCGGGTAAACTTTGAATGTTTCCGTCAAATGCTAAGCCTACAACTTGAGCATTTTTATTTATTACAGGACTTCCTGAATTTCCACCTATAATATCATTAGTTGAAACAAAATTAAAAGGTGTTTCAAGTTTTAATTGATGTTCTGCATCCAACCAACTTTTTGGTAATTCCCAAGGATCATTTTTGCCGAATGAATTATATCTATCAAATGCACCATACATAGTTGTATAAGGTGGAGCTTGTGTTCCATTATATGGAAATCCATCAACAACACCATCTGCTAATCTTAAAGTAAAAGTTGCATCAGGCGGAATTGATGTTCCATAAACATGGAACAATGCTCTGCCCAATAACTCTTCATAACTATTTTCTTCATCAGTAATTTTCTTGATCTTGTCAGAAAGTTCATCATTTTTTAATTTAGAATGGACTATAAAATGAATGAAAGGATCATCTGAAGTTAAAATATCATCAGGCCCATCATTAATTAGGTCGGCAACTTTTGCAGAATCAGTAATGGATGATTGTTCAAGAATATAATTCATTGCATCCACACCTGATTTCCCATCTGTCATTTTGGTGTAAAGAGGATAATTTTTACCAAGGTAATTGTGCCAAGTTTTTATTTGATTAAGCAGAAGCATATTGTTCATTTCATAATCAAAATGTTTTGGGAAAATACTTGCAATTGTTTTGTTTAATTCTTCGCCCTTATATTCTTCTGATCTTTTATCTTCCGGTAATTTTAATTCATTCGCAAGATCTATCAAGGCTTGAGCAACATTAAAATATTGTGATTGAGTTAAGGATATTAATCTTAACCCATAATTTTCATTAGAAATTTTGCTTATCTCTTTTCTTGTATTTTTTATTTTATCCCATAGACTACCAAACAATTTACTAAGCTCAGCGTCTGAAAGAATTGCTTTTTTAAAATTATTTTCAAAATCAATTTTCTTTTGCATTAATATAGGGTCTCTTAATCCAGCCAACATTCCGGTATAAGCTTTTTGCGAATTAGAAAAACTGAAATACCTGTTCTGTAATTTTGCTACTCTCTCAGGGTGTTTTTTCATTATTTGTGAGTAAACATCCATTAAGCCATTTAATAGATCAAGAGTTCTTGGATACTGTATATCTCTAAAGTATTCCAATTGAGCTACAGTTTTTAATCTGTTAGTGCTGCCAGGGTTACCGACGACAAACACCGGTTCTCCAGGAACGGTACCGTTTGGACTCCAGTGAAAATAATGTTCTGTTTTTAATGGCTTTCCGTTTTCATCATAAACTCTAAAGAATGAACAATCCAGATCATATCTTGGGTAAGTGAAATTGTCAGGATCACCGCCGAAGTAGGCGATTTTTTCTTCAGGTGCAAAAACCAATCTTACATCTGTATATCTTTTATAACCATAGAGAGAGTATTTACCACCATTAAATAAAGTAGTAATAGAAGTTTTTAATCCTGATTCTTTATCTTCTTTTTCGGTGATATTATTAAAAATTTTTTCTTTTAGATTTGATTTTTCCTCTGAAGTATTACCTTTATCAATTGCTTCTTGAACTTTTGAAGTAACATCTTTTATTAATACTAATTGATCAACATATAATCCCGGGACAGGTCTTTCATCTTCTAAAGTTTTTGCAAAAAAACCATTGTTCATTAAATCTTCACCTTCTTTAGTAACCTGTACAATACTTTGTCTACCGCAGTGGTGATTGGTCATAACCAAACCGTCAGCAGAGACAAAAGATGCAGAACAATAATTTGCAAAACGAAGAGCAGCCATTCTTACATTGTCAAGCCATTCTTTTGTAGGATTAAAATTATATTCATTTTCAAAATATTGTAAGGGTGGATATTCAAATGTCCACATTTTTCCGGTATCATATTTACCTGCTTTTACATCATCTAAGTTTGTCCAGGTATTATTTGTTTGTGCAATTATTGATAAGCAACCAAATAAAACTACAGCAAAAACAATTGTAGAGAAATTAATTTTCATTAATTTAATCATATTATTTAACCTCATTAAATTAAATTTGAATCACATTTCGATAATTATTATAAAATTAGTATTGATTTGAATAATCTTTCCCCTTTGAAAAATTATATATAAGAGTCCCCTTGATAAATCGGTTCAATTTCCCATTCATCTTCAATAGTGCCTACACAATGAGAACATTTATTTACATTGAAGACATGTTTTTCTTCGTTAATAGAGGCTCTAACAAAATTCAAAATTGTTTTACAGCTAGAACACTGAATTACATGAGAATGAGTAGTTTTTAAATTGCATTGAGGACAAATATAACCCAAATCATCCGGCATTTCATTGGGATTTACTAAAAAAATATTTTTACACTTGGAATTATTGCATTTTGCGAAATGCCAGTTATCAGAATTAGTTTTCGTTTCTGTATTCTCCTAAAAATTGAAATTCATTCAACTCTGTAAATTTACAGAGTAATTATTAAAAAATCTATTGAATTAATTTTGCACTTAGTTACTTATATTATCCGTAGAAATTATTTTTTTATAAATTGGTTTTTATTTTTAACGAATTTTGGGGCAGAATTATTATGGCTAAACTTCCCGGTTTTAAAGCATACGATATAAGAGGAAAAGTACCTGAAGAATTAAATACAGATTTAGCCTATAAAATAGGTTATAATTATGTAAAATATTTGAATGCAAAAAAAATAATAATAGGACACGATATAAGAAAATCCTCCGAATCTTTATCAGAAAGTCTTACCAATGGTATAAATGATGCAAGTTGTGATGTAATTAATATTGGCCTTTGTGGAACTGAAATGATCTATTTTGGTACTTCATTTCTCAAAGCTGATGGCGGAATAATGATAACAGCCAGCCACAATCCCCCAGAATACAATGGAATGAAGTTTGTAAAAAAGAATTCCGTTCCTGTAGGGTACAATTCAGGGCTAAATGAAATTGAAAAACTAATAACCGAAAATATTTCTATAAAAATTAGTGCTAAAAAAGGAAGTGTGAAAAATCTTGACCTGATGAAAGATTTTATTCATAATTTAAATCAGTTTTATGATGTAAAAAAAATAAAGGCATTAAAGGTTGTTGTAAACGCCGGTAATGGTTGTGCTGGTTTGGCGTTGAATAAATTAGAAAGTATTCTCCCTATAAAAATGATTAAAATATTTAACGAACCGGATTCAGATTTTCCCAATGGTGTGCCTAATCCACTTTTGCCGGAATGCAGATCGCACACAATAAAAGCCGTAAAAAAACATAATGCAGATCTTGGCGTAGCCTGGGATGGAGATTATGACCGATGTTTCTTCTTTGACGAAAACGGAGATTTTATTGAGGGTTATTATATAGTAGGTTTACTTGCTAAGTCAATTTTAAAAAACAATCCGGGAGAAAATATTGTTCACGATCCGAGGCTTACCTGGAATACTTTGGATATAACAAAAGATAATAACGGAAATGCCATTCAATCAATTAGCGGGCACGCATTAATAAAAGAAAAAATGAGAGAGGTAAATGCCATTTACGGCGGAGAAATGTCTGCGCATCATTACTTTAGAGATAATGCTTATTCTGACAGCGGAATGATACCGTTCTTACTTATTCTTCAATTAATTTCAGAAGAAAACAAAACTCTATCTGACCTTGTCGGTGGTATGATAGAAAAATATCCTTGTTCAGGCGAAATAAACTCTACAATTAATAATCCAAAAGAAAAATTAGAAGAAATTGCTAAAAAATATTCAGGTGGAAAAAGAGACAGAAGCGATGGTTTAAGTGTAGAATACGCTGCCTGGCGTTTTAATTTACGCATTTCTAATACAGAACCGATAATAAGATTAAATGTTGAAAGTAAAGGTGATATTTTATTGGTGGAAGAAAAAACAGAAGAGTTGTTAAAAATAATTAGGAATTAAAATGCTATGTCATCTAGAATGAATATGTTCATAAATGGATGAGTGAAACAATCTGATTAAAAATTAGAAATAATAGATTTCTTCGTCCTTAGTCCTTGCAATGACATTAATTAAAGTTTTATTCCTTTGTTTCAACTTCAACAGTAAAAGGAACTTTAATATTTTCCCAATTAAGACCAATAACTACTGAATTTGATTTGCCTGCTTTTTGTACATTCATTTTATCAAATGAATAAAAAAGCCATTCTGTAAAAATTCCTTTTTCTGGAATTGCTTTTACGCGAAGTTCATCTTTTGCTTCGTTATAAGTAAACGCTCCCCACTGCTCAGCAACATTATTAAAAATTAATGTCCATTCTTTTTCTGTAGGAATTGCAAAAAAAGCATAAGCTCCTTTTTTCAATTTTTTACCATTTACTTTTACATCTGTACTAAAAGTTATTTTTGTAGCTTCATTTGCACCGGTTCTCCAAACTTTATCGTAAGGAACTAATCCACCCCAGATTTTTCTACCTTTTACTCCTGGCCTACTGTAAGAAATGTTCACTTCTGTAAAACCAATTGTTTGTGAAATCTCAGCTTTTGGACTAATCCTTACTTCAGGCTTTTTCTTTTCTTGAGAAAATAAATCCGATGATAAAAATATAACTGCTATTAATGATATTATTATAAAATATTTTCTGTTTATATACATATTAATTCCTTTAAGATTCTTAGACTACTAAAAATTGATTATTGAAAATGCAAATAATTATAATCTCAATCAATTCTCTAATTTAGAACTTTTTCTAATTCAAAAACAACTTTATCAATATCTTCATGGTTATTATAAAAATGCGGTGAAAAACGAATGTGACCTTCTCTAACTGCTGTGTGAATTTTCTTGTTTAATAATTCATCGTGTAACTTTTCTGTATTGTTAACTTTACAAGTAACAATACCGGATCTGTTTTTATTTACATAATTTGCCAATAACGGTGTAAGACCTATATCTTGAAGTCTTTTAATTAAGTATTCCGCATTGTTCAATATTTTTTTTTCAATATTTTTATACCCGATTTCTTTCAACAAATTTAATACTGCATTAATTGCATATACACCAATTTCAGAAATAGTTCCGTTTTGAAATTTAGATGCATCATCTCTTAAAATTAATTCATAGTCCAAAATATTCCAAGCATTTTTTACGGACTTCCAGCCAACAAACTTTTGTTGTAATTTTTTTTGAAATTCTTCTGACAAATATATAAATCCCAAACCCTGAAGTCCGCACATCCATTTTTGTGTGCCCGAAGAAAGAAAATCAATGTTGCATTTTTTAACATCCGGATTTATTGCACCAATTGCCTGTATTGCATCTACAGAAAAAATTATACCTCTTTTTTTACATTCATTACCAAGTTTTTCAATATCAATTCTATAACCTGTTAAAAACTGTACCTGGCTTACAGAGATTAATTTAGTCTCCGGTTTAATGTGCTCAATTAAATCCTCAGCTGTAACAATCCCACCTTTTGATTTTACAAAATCAACTTTAACTCCTTCTTTTCCTAAATTCATAAATGGATAAACATTTGCCGGAAATTCCAAATCGTTAAGAAGTATTCTGTCGCCTTTTTTCCAATTTATTCCCTGCGCTAGAATATTTATACCGTTAGAAGTGTTATCAACAAATGCAATTCTCTCGGGAACGGTATTTATCATTTCAGAAATTAAATTTTTGGAATTTTTTTCTTTGGTTAAAAATGATTTAAATCCATCAATATCTGTTCTGCTGTTTTCAGTTATATAAAGTTCCATTGCTTCAATAACCGGTCTGCAAAGCGGGCCTGTTGAAGCATTATTAAAAAATATTATTCCATCATTTATATGCGGAAATAGTTTTCTTGAGTCATCAATTGTTATCATAATCAAAATATATCTGTTTTAAATATTGAAATTTTGGTATGCAAGAATTTACATATTTATTATCAATAGTAAAAAGGGTTACGATTTTGTAAATTAATTATGGCTTTTTTCCTATTAAGAATATTGTTCTTTCTAAATCCAATTTATATAAATAAAAAATAGAAAAAATTATGAAAACAATTAAAGCCAAAAAACATAAAGAATTATTACCTGGAGAGATCAGATGGTCTTGTAATCCAGATATTTTTAAATTTGCTTCCACAGATGAACTTGAACCATTAAAAGGGATACTCGGACAGGAAAGAGCGTTAAAAGCTATTAAGCTTGGCGTTGATTTAAGGAGCCCTGGTTATAATATTTATATATCAGGTCTTTCAGGCACAGGCAAAGCTTCAACAGTAAA
>PFVA01000048.1 GCA_002790365.1 Ignavibacteriales bacterium CG_4_9_14_3_um_filter_30_11 | reverse complement strand
GTTGGTCCGGAGGGCAGATTTTCCAATGGAAAATCTGGGTTTATAATTATCTTAATTATATCCATTCCAATTCTTTTCAAATTAATAATTCTAAAAAAAAGTGTTGAATAATTTGCTTGCTTGATTATCTTTATTTAGATTTAATCTTAATAATAATAATATTATTAATCATTAAATAAAAGGAGTTCATAATGAGAAAGTTTTTTTTCTTTTCAGCCACTTTAATTATTATAATTTTACTTACAAATGACATTTTAGCACAAGATGACTTTTTTACACCCAAAACTACTATTGGCGGTTATGGTGAATTACATTATAATAATGAAAATCCTGAAGTAGGTTCAACTTCTAAAACATTAGATTTTCATAGATTCGTATTATTTGTCAGCCATAGCTGGTCTGAAAAATGGTCTTTCAAATCAGAAGTAGAAATTGAACACAATTTTATAAAAAGCGGACAAGGGGAATTAGAAATTGAACAAGCTTTCTTAAATTTTCAACCAAGTGAAAATATCGGCTTTCAAGCCGGTGTAATTGTACCATCTATAGGACTGATAAATCCATACCACGAACCTCCATTGTTCTTTGGAGTAGAAAGACCGGAATATTCAAAATATATAATTCCAACAACTTGGTTTGGCAATGGTGCAGCTATGTATGGTAATTTTAATGATTTTACATTTAAGTTATCTGTTATGGAAGGATTGAATAGTGATAAATTTTCAGCTAATAAAGGAATTAGAGGAGGAAGGCAAAATGGTTTTAAATCTGATGCAAGTAAATTTTTATACAGTGCAAACATTGATTATTTAGGTTTGCCAGGATTAATGTTTGGTGGATCTTTTACTTACAATGAAGCAAAAGGTAACACAACAGAAAATAAAATTACTCTTACTGAATTTCATGGTAAATACGATGCGAACAATTTAATAGCAGTTTTTGAATTTGGTAATATAAGTTATAACAGTGGGAATATTGAAAACTCAAGAGGATACTATTTTGATTTGGGTTATAATTTAAAAGAAGTTTTAAAATCTGAATCTGATATAATTCCATTCTTCAGATATACTGATTACAATACTGCAGCAAATACAATCTCTGGTGGTATAATCGAAACTCAAAATCATTTTTCAAAATGGATGATAGGTGTTTCTGTGAAACCAATTCCTTCAATAGTAGTAAAAGTTGATTATAGCCAAAGAGAAAGAGAATTAGAAAGTTTAAAAACTAAATTATTCAATCTTGGTGTAGGCTACATGTTTTAATTATGATATTTAATAAAATTATATTCATAATTTCATTTTTTTTAGCTGTGACAATCATTTATCCTCAGTCGATCAAAAGACAGACAATTGAAATAATAAAATCACAATTTGGTGATAATTTAAATATTGAATCTATTAAATATGATATTCCTTTAAAAATTAAAAATGAAATTGAGAAAAAAACTCAACAACATTTTTATTCAGAAGTTGTCTATATATTTAAAATAACTAGATCAGATTCATTAATTAGTACAGGAATTTTGGATAATGTTTACGGCAAATCAATGCCAATCACTTTTTTAGTTTTATTTGATATAAAGGGTGAAATTATTTCAACAGATATTGTAAAATACAGAGAACCCTATGGCGGCGGTATAAAAATTAGAAGATGGAATGATCAATTCAAAGGGAAGAATCCTAATTCAAAATTTAAAGTAGGGGAAGATATTTACAGCATTAGCGGTGCAACAATTTCTGTTAGGTCTGTAACTAAAGGGATACAAAAATTAATATTACTTTTTGAAAAAATTAAAAACAAAATATGAATATAAAATTATTTCAGCTTGATAAAACATTAAAAAAATTTATTACAGTATTTGTAATTGTATTGTCAATTGGTATTATTATGGGACTAACTTATCTAAGCCAAACAACAAAATATTCCCCCAATAAAGCAATAGAAAGATTTAATGGGACACAAATAAATCCTAACGATGAAATGTTTGATGTTCCGGATTCTTATCCAAAACCTATTTCTGAAATGTTAATTACTACCCATAATCATATAATTGGATTTTCTCTGATCATTTTTGCAATTGGTATTATTTTTTATTTTAATTCCATTTTATCCGGAAGTTGGAAATTATTCTTAATGATTGAACCATTGGTATCTACTATTTTAACTTTTGGTTCAATTTGGGGGATGAGATATTTTTCCGTTGATTTTGTCTATTTAGCAGCAATATCTTCAATTCTTTTATATTTATGCTTGTTTTCTATGATCTGTATAATATTATATGAACTGAATTTTAAAAAAATAAATTTATGAAAAGAAGGGATTTTATAAAAACCGGAATTGTAGGCGTTACTGCATTGGGAAGTGGAATTGGTGTTGGAAATATTCTTTTAAGAGAAAGAAAAATTGGGAATAGATTTTCAGCCTATGCATTTTTACCATCTAAAGAAAAAATAATTATTAATTATCTTAATTTATTTAGGACTAATATTCAGGATAATAATTTTAATAATTTTCTTAATAATAATCTTCTAGATAAAATTGTAAACAAAAAATTTATAGTAACTACTAATTACTTATTTACAAATAAAATAATAGAAATTAAACTCACTAAATTAACTGATAAAATTTCATCCGATATATTCCTAAGCAATAGCAAAAAATTGGTACTTAATCCTGAAAAAGATTTTTCAATTTCTATATTTAATTTTAGAAATCAAATAAAATGGAAAAGTGCAGATTGTCTTCTTAGCATAGAAATGAAAGAACAGAATTATTTATCTGATTTTATTTTCCAAAATGAAAAACACATAATAATAGAAAATGAGAAAGGAATAATTGATAAAATATCACTTGCAAAAAATTATTCAAATATTATTTGCCCCGGTGAAATTGGAAATACAGAGGTTGAATTATCAGGGGGCAAAATTAAAATTAAGGATTCACCTTGCAGGCATAAACTCTGCCAAAAAATGTCTGCTTTAAACAATACAATTGCCTGCGTACCGAATAAGATTTTAATAAAAACAGTTTGATGTCAAAAGTTAAAAATAAAATAATTCTTTTATTTGTTTTTATAATATTGTTTATATGTGGACTATATTTGTCTATAATATTTTTTCAAGATTCTTCAAAAATTATAAGTCGTACTCAAATAGCAATGGGTACAATTGTTGAAATAAAAATCTTAAGTGATGATGATGAACTAACCAAAAGAGCAATAAATGAAGCATTAAGTGAGATAAATAGAATTGATGAAATATTTTCAACATTCAATAGCAAGAGTAGGGTTTGGAATATAAATCATTCTAAAGATGAAATAATAATTTTAGATAATGAGATTTATGATTTTATTTTGATCTGTGATTCTATTTGGAAAATAACAAAAGGCGCTTTTGACCCATCATTAGGTACATTAACATCTGTATGGGGTTTTGAGTCCGGTTCGCCAACATTACCAGCAAAAAATATAATTAGACAAGCAAAGAAAAATGCAGGTTGGAGTAAAGTTAAATTACTTAATAATGGTTTGCAAAGAAATATTAATATAAAACTTGACTTCAGTTCTATAGCAAAAGGGTATGCTGTTGATAAAGCTATAGAAATAATTGAATCAACAGGAGTTAAAATTGCTTTAGTAAATATTGGTGGGGAAGTGAAAGGAATTGGAAATAATTGGAATGTTGGAATTAAGCACCCGCGAATGCCTGACTTATTTATAGAAAATATAAATTTAAACGAATATGGAATTGCAACTTCAGGCGATTATGAAAATTATTTTATTGAAAATGGGAAAAGATACAATCATATAATAAATCCTAAAACCGGTTACTCTGCTAACCTTTGTAAAAGTGTATCAATAATAAATAAAAGTGGTCTAATTGCAGATGCTCTTTCTACAGCTTGTTTTGTACTTGGTGCAAAGAAAAGTTTAGAATTGATTGAAGAGTTGAAAGACACCGAGTGTTTGATAATTGATAAAGATGGTAAAAAATATGAATCAAAAGGATTCAATAAATTCAGAATTAAACTATAAAAGAAGTATCTCTAAAAATTTGTTTGAAAGTTAAGTGTAAGACTTGTAGGTAATGTAATACTTCTATTAACACCAACTGAAACATTCCAAGAAAGTTCTTTATCCTGTCTTTTATTGTAAGCAGAAACTAATCTAACAGCATTAATAACACTAGCAATTCTATTAATAATTAAAGCTCCTGCAACAAATTTTAGATCATTAAATGAACTTTCACTCGAAGACCACATATCTCTGTACTGTTTTCTTGTTTCATTATTCTGCCAATTCCAATAATATTTATTCTTATCAAGCAATGCATTGAAATCTCTTTCAAGTGCTTTCTGATTATTATAATCATCAATATTAATATAATTACCAATAGTTGAAAAATAAGTATCTGTTTTCCCTGAATTATCAACACCTCCATTTGTTACAGCAAAGGTTTGATATTTATCTTTTTTGAAGTTTGCACTTGTGTTAACGCCGATATAAACACCCCAAAGTACCCCGTCAGCAATTGTAAAAAATTTACCACTAGAATATGAATCGGCATACAGTTCACCCATTCCTGGAAGCAATAAAGAATAAAGTACTGCAAGTCCTGTGCTTTTTTTGTGGAAAGTTAGAGTTTGCTGAGCTGGATTAGTATTTATTAACTCTTGGGAGTTACCTTTTATTTGTTGTTCTAATTGCAAAAGATTATAACTTTGGGGATAAAGAAAACTGACTGCTAAAAATATAAGCAAAATAATTTTTTTCATTACTTTTAATATAAATATTAAACCAATGTTAAATCAACAGCTTTTTTATTACTAATAATTTCTCCCAGGCAAACTTCATATTCTGTTTCCTTAACCTTTATTTTACAGAAAGTGTTTGCAAGATCTTTTTTGTATTCATTTTCTACTCTAACATAATTAGATGAAAATCCTTTTATGGTATTGTCGGTAGATTCTGATTCAAATAATACTTCCAGATATTTACCGATCATTTCCTTATAAAATATTTGCTTCTTTCTTTCGCTTAATATTCTTAATACTTTATTTCGCCTCTTTCTTTCAGCTATATCAACTTTACCTGCCATATCAACAGCTTTTGTATTTGGTCTTTCAGAATATGTGAAAACATGTAAATATGAAACAGGTAATTCAGTTAAAAATTTATGTGTCTTATTAAAATGTTCTTCGGTTTCTCCAGGAGTCCCAACTATTACATCTACACCAATTCCAATATCAGGTATTCTATATTTTAATTTATCAATTAAAGATGAATAAAATTCTGTCGTATATCTGCGTTGCATTAATTTAAGTACTTCATTACTTCCGCTTTGCAATGGTATATGAAAATGTTTACACATTTTATCATTTTCAGCTGTTAAATTTATAATTTCATCGGTGAGTAAATTGGGTTCAATTGAACTAATCCTAATTCTAAAGTTACCATCAATATTTATCATTTGTTTAAGTAATGAAAAAAAATCATTACCATCGTATTTTCCATAATCACCAACATTTACACCAGTAAGAATAATTTCTTTATAACCTGAATCTATAAGTGATTTGAATTCCTCTAAAACTAAATTTGGTTCCATACTTCTGCTTTTTCCTCTTGCTAGGGGAATTGTGCAAAAAGTACATTTATAATCACAGCCGTCCTGTATTTTTAAATATGCTCGAGTTCTTGAATCTGCATCTGTTGAATATGCCGCACCAAATTCATTTAATTGATTAGTTGGGGAAACGAATGTACAGGAAAGTTCTCTTTTCTTAAAATTATTTATTAAAGAAAATAATTTAAATTTTTCATTATTTCCCAAAATAGTATCAACACCATCTATTCCGGAAATTTCCTGCGGATTTAATTGCGCATAACAACCTGTTACAATTATGTGAGCATCGGGATTGTTCCTTAAGGCTCTTCTAACTATTTGTCTGCATTCGCGGTCAGCATTTTCAGTAACAGTGCATGTATTTATCAAATAAACATCTGCTCTATTTTGGAAATCTACTATTTTAAAATTGTGGTCTAAAAACTGTTTACCAATTGTGGATGTTTCGGAAAAATTTAATTTACAACCCAAAGTATGTAAAGCTACTGTTTTGTTCATTATAAAAACAAAGGGCATTTTTGCCCTTTAATAGTCTGTAATTTATTCTGTTAAAATGAAATATAAATATACAATTATTCATTATTTTTATAAATAATATTAAATAATTTTAATATTCTGTGAATTGTTTTTCTGTCCATTCCACATTTTTTTGCAGTTTTAGTAATGTTCCCATCATTATTTTTTAAATTATAAAGTAGATATTTTTCTTCAAATACTTCAATTACTTTATTTTTAGCTACTTTATATTTTAATTCTAAATAATCGTCATAAATTCCTCTATTATTTTTTAGTAAGGGAAGAGGAAGGTCTTTGCTTTCAATTAATTCTTTTGAACAAAGATAATATGTTCTACCCAAAACATTCTGTAGCTCCCTTACATTTCCAGGCCAAGGATATTCTAACAGAATTTCTTCTGCTTCAGGTGAAAACCTCCTTGATGGGGCATCATCTTTTTTACAAAAATTATCCATAATATTATTTGCCAAGATTAAAATATCTACTTTCCTTTCTCTTAAAGGTGGAACAATAATTTGAATTGTGCTAAGTCTATAAAAAAGATCTTCTCTAAATAAATTTTCAGTGACAGCTTTTTCTAAATTTTTATTTGTCGCGGAAATTATTCTTACATCAACTTGAATTTCTTTTTCACCACCAACTCTTCTAATTTTTTTATCTTCAATCATTCTAAGTAATTTAACTTGTAATGATTGAGTAAGCTCAGCAACTTCATCCAGAAAAAAAGTACCGTTATTTGCAAATTCTAAAAGCCCGTGTTTAGTTTTTACGGCTCCGGTAAATGCACCTTTTTCGTGACCAAATAATTCACTTTCAAATAAATTTTCTGGAAGAGCTCCACAATTAACTGGGATGAAATTATTTTCATTATAATTACTATGTCTGTGTATTGCTCTAGCTACTAGTTCTTTTCCTGTTCCGCTTTCTCCAGTAATTAAGACATTCATATTGCTAGGTGCAATTTTCTTAATTAATTCAATAATGTTTGAAATAGCTTCACTTTTATATAATATTCCTTCAAAATTATCGCCAATAATTTCTTTGCTCTTATTGGGAAAATTATAATTTGTTTTACAATTCAATCCTCTTTCAATACATTTAAATAATTTTTTTGATGAAAATGGTTTTTCTAAAAAATCAAAAGCTCCTTCCTTCATTGCTTCAACACTTGCCTCAACAGTAGCATATCCGGAAATGATAATAACTGGTTGTTCTTTATTCTTTTGTTTTGAAGTTCTTAGAATTTCCATTCCGTCAACTTCCTCCATTTTCAAATCAGTAATTATTAGGTCATAATTATTTTCTTCAATTAGCGATTTTGCTTTAATAGAATTTTCTACAAATTTTATTCTATAATTATCATTGGCCACAAATAGCTTCTTATAGCTCTCAAGCATTTCTATTTCATCATCTATAAATAATATTTCTTTTTTCATTTTACGCCTTATTAAAAGTTATTATGAATGTAGCCCCTTCATTTGCCTGACTTATCAATTTTATTTCTGCGTTATGTGTCTCGCATATTTTTTTAATAATATATAATCCTAATCCTGTTCTATTTTCTATATCTTTTGTTGTAAAAAAAGGTGAAAATATTGCTCCTTTAAGTTCTTGTTTTATTCCATGTCCATTGTCTTTAACAGACAAAGCAATCTGCCCTTTATTGGTCTCAACAATAGAAATTTCAATTATTCCATTTTCGTTAATTGCATCTTTTGAATTATTAATCAGGTTTGTTAAAATTTGTTTTATTTGTATCTCATCTGCTTTAATTAGATGCTTTTCACCTATACTTTTATTTATCAGTTCAATGTTTTTCTTTTTAAGTGTGGGTTTCATTAATTGGATTATTTCTTCTGCAGTCTTTATTATATTTATTTCCTTTATGTCTTTAGCATTTTTTTTACTGTATTTTAAAATATTTTTTGTGATGGTTGATATGTTATTTATCTGACTTAACAGTGCTTTTAAGTCATCTTTATACATTGATAACTGATTATTTTTTTCTGATTCAATTTCTAAAAATTCTGTCCGAGACATTATTATTGCAATGTGGTTATTAATTTCATGTGCAGTTTGTGATGTCAACTCACCAATAGTTTTTAATCTGTTTACCCTTTGAAGTTCTTCGTAATGAAGTTGTTCTATTTTTTCACTAGATTCTTCAAGCTTTTCCGTCATTTCATTAAAATGTTTATATACAGAAGTTATTTCATTTTCGATATTGTAATCTAATTTTGTATCTAATTTACCTTCTTCAACATATTTAATAGCCAGATTTATTTTCTGAATTGGTTTATAAATATTTTTATCAAAAATAATATATAACCCAATTATTAAAATTATTATAAATCCCCAAGCCAAAAAGATCATATGAGTGCTGCCTGTGAAAAAATTATTTTCTGATTTTGTAAGCCCGGTATTGATATTTAAATATGCTATCGGACCTGTTTCTTTATGACAACTTTGACAAATTTTTTCATTGCCTAATGGTTCAATACTTGAGTAAATATTTCCGGATATAACTTGCTGAGCGCTATCAATCTCGCTGATATTTAAATTTGAGTGTTCCTTACCTAAATCAACAATATTCTTATTTATTTCTTTGATGACTGAAGAAAATTTTATGTTACCGGTCTTATTGAAAATTCTAATTTTGTATATGCCTTCTTTTTTGGAAATCTCTTGTATTATATTTTCCAAATCGGTTTGATTGCCAGAGGTCATTGCTAATTTTAAACTAGTTCTAACCACATCAATTGTTGTACTCAACATTAAGTTAGACCTTTCTTTAAAGTTAGATCTTAATTGGATTACAAGGAAATACATTGGAATGATAGTAGTAAGTAGAATTAATATAACCGAAAAAAGTATAAATTTACTCTTTACAGAACGAAACATTTTATCCCATAAAATTAATTTTCTGTATTGTAAAACTATAAATTATTTAGATTAATAACTTATTAAATTAATATTAGTCATTAATATTACTCACCGTGACTTTTAAGCCACACCAGCAAATAACCCAAAGAAAAAATCAGATGAAAAATATGTTTGTATGGTCTAAAAACAAATCAATATAGTTGATAATCAAGATATTGTTAATGGCACATTGATTGTATATAAAAATAAAATGAAAGTGCTATTAATTTCAAATGATAATTCATTGCAGACTATGTTTAATAACTATAACAACGGCCAAAACATTACTAAAAATTTTATATCAAAAATTACTGCACCATTTGATGTACTTGTTGAATTCTATTCAATAAAACCATCGGTATTAATTATTGATGATGATTTATTAAAACCTCATACTGAAAAGATAATTGAAACAATTAGAAAATTTGACAAAGAAGAGATCATACTTTTTATCACTTCTAATACAAGTTTTGAGTTGGGGAAAAAAATTACACCATTAGGAATTTATTATTACTGTATTAAACCAGTAACAGAAGAA
>PFVA01000096.1 GCA_002790365.1 Ignavibacteriales bacterium CG_4_9_14_3_um_filter_30_11 | reverse complement strand
TCTGAATTCTTTTAATTCATCTTCATTTAATTTTTTCTGTTGGTGTGTAATGTTTTTACCTTCGCCGGCTTCACCAAGACCATAACCCTTTATTGTTTTAGCTAAAATAACAGTTGGGCAACCCTTATTATTTACTGCTGATTGATACGCTGCAAATACTTTTTCAGGATCATGTCCGCCGCGTTTTAATTTATTTAATTGTTCGTCTGTTAGATCTTCAACAAGTGCTTTTAATTTTTCATTAACACCAAAAAAGTGATTTCTTATATAACTACCGTGTTCAACAGAATATTTTTGATATTGTCCGTCAACAACTTCTCCCATTCTGTGTACTAATTTTCCTTCCTTGTCTTTTTCTAATAGCGGATCCCATTCTCCTCCCCAAATAACTTTTATAACATTCCAGCCGGCTCCTCTGAATATTGCTTCAAGCTCTTGAATTATTTTTCCGTTTCCTCTAACTGGACCATCTAATCTTTGAAGATTACAATTAATTACAAAAATTAAATTATCCAGTTTTTCTCTTGAGGCAAGAGTAATAGCGCCTAAAGCTTCAGGTTCATCTGTTTCCCCATCACCAAGAAAAGCCCAAACCTTGCTGTCTTTATTTTCTTTTAATCCTCTGTCCTCTAAATATCTGTTAAATCTTGCTTGATAAATTGCCATAATTGGACCGAGCCCCATTGAAACAGTTGGAAATTCCCAGAAGTTTGGCATAAGCCAAGGGTGTGGATAAGAAGTAAGTCCACCGCCTTTTTTTAATTCTCTTCTAAAATTTGTTAATTGATCTTTCGATATTCTTCCTTCCAAAAATGCTCTTGCATAAATACCCGGTGAAGCATGTCCTTGAAAGTAAATCTGATCACCATCATAATTTTCACCTTTACCTTTAAAGAAATGATTAAAAGCAATTTCATACAAAGTTGCTGCGGAAGCATATGTTGAAATATGCCCGCCTATCCCGCTTGATGTTTTATTAGCTTTAACTACCATTGCCATTGCATTCCAACGGATAATACTTTTTATTCTTCTCTCGATTTCTCTGTTGCCGGGAAAGTGGGGTTGATTTTTTCTAGAGATAGTGTTTATGTAAGGTGTGTTGGCTGAAAATGGAATTGTTACACCGGCTTTTTGAGCGCGAATTTGTAAATCTTGGAGTAACTCACGAACTCTTTCGTGACCACCATGTTCTAAAACATAATCTAGTGAATAAAGCCATTCACGAGTTTCAAGTTCATTAGTTCCTAAATCTTTTTCATTATCATTCATTTTTATCAAATCCTTAAATAAAATATTTATCAGTTATAAAAATCTATTATTAATATAATCATTTTTTTTAGGGCTTTAACCGGTAAGTTTTATATAAATATAAAAGGTAAATTTATAAATTTAGGTCAGAAAACTCAAGAATTTTAATCTCATAAATGTAAGTAAATTTACAGTTTAATTTTAATTATTCCTTAGTTTTTTTAATAGATTCCCAAATAATTAAGGTCCAACCAAACAATAAGCTAATACCTCCAAATGGAGTGATTATTGCAAATGTTGTGTTATTTGTAATAGCATAAATATATAGCGAAAATGAAAACAAAAACACACCGATTGATAAAAAAAATCCGGCTCTAAAGTATTTAACTTTTCCTGTCATTCCAATTATATAAATCACTACTGTATGAATTAAATTATAATAAGTAGCGGTTTTAAATATTTCAATCATTTCAACAGAAAGTGTGTCTTTTAGTGCATGAGCACCAAATGCACCAAGTGCTACTCCTAAAAATCCATAAATGGCAGCAATTGTAATAAATATATTTTTTTTCATTGAATTCCATGTACATTAAATAAGTTTATCTAAGATAAAAATTTACAATATTTATTAATAAGTCATGTTACGCAAAATCTGTTTTTGACTTGCCACGCCCTTTGGGGCGTGGATTAAAAAGACCTCAAAATTCTGGACTTTAGTCAAAAAAAAACAAAACAATTTGGGCTAAAGCCCGGTTT
>PFVA01000237.1:13161-15608 GCA_002790365.1 Ignavibacteriales bacterium CG_4_9_14_3_um_filter_30_11 | reverse complement strand
ATATTCTTTCTTAATGTGTGGTTAAACATAGTCCTCAAGTATTCCTTTGCCTTGTCGAATAATTTTAATTTCATCACTAGTGCAATCAACCACCGTAGAAGCAATTAATCCACCGTAACCACCATCAATAACAATATCAACCAAATTTTGATATTTTTCGTAAATCAATTCGGGGTCAGTAGTATATTCTATAATATCATCCTCGTCGTGCACCGAAGAGGACATAATAGGGTTTCCCAGTTCTTTAACAATTTCTATAGCAATACTATTATCAGGTATGCGAATACCCACTGTTTTTTTCTTACCCTGAAAAAGTTTCGGTACATTATTGTTAGTATTTAGCAGGAATGTGTATGGACCTGGCAATACTTTTTTCATCAATTTATAAATGGGCGTACTTATAGGTTTGCAATAATCAGATAAATGGCTTAAATCAGAACAAATAAAAGAGAAATGGTTTTTATCTGGTTTAATACCTTTAATAGTAGCAATGCGTTCCACCGCTTTTTGTTTGGTAATATCGCAACCAATGCCATAAACCGTATCGGTAGGGTAAATAATAACACCACCATCAGACAAACATTCTATAATAGTTTTAATTAACTTAGGATTAGGATTGTCTGGATATAATTTTATAAACATATTGAAAATAGCAATTATATTGCACCTTTATTAACAGATTCGCTCCAAGAAACATTGTTGATATTCAGGCTATCATCAGTGTTCTTTATAGTAAAAGATATATTAATTTCATATTTATCAGGAGCACCAGGATGAACGCAATTGGTATAGTCTTGCCTATCATCCATATTCATTTGAAATTGAAATAGTTTGTTTTCATTTTTAGCAGGAATCACATCTCCTTTTAAATAAACATTCATTTGGTTAATATCTGGAAAAGCAATACTGTCTATAGCTGCATTATCAATAGGTTTTTGAGAAGCAGTACGAAGATATTCAACTGGCAGCGCATCAAGAACATCGATGCTAAATCCAGCAATATATTTATTGGTAGCAGAAGAATAAGTAAGATTTTCCCAAATAATATTATTAAAAGTCTTTCCCATCTTTTTATTGCAAGTATCTCTACAACCAAAATTTAATGATAGAATAAGGGAGCAAAAAATAAAACAAGCAAAAAAGTAAAATTTCTTCATAATTCACGTTCATAATATATTACAAACTTATATAAAAATCTTGATATATGCAATATGAAAAACTTAAAATATGCTGATAATAGATAAAAAGCTATATATTTGTAGTGAAATAAAAGATTAGAAAAATGACAAAAATTCTTATTATTGATGATGAAAAAAGCATACGTAATTCTTTAAGAGAAATTTTAGAATACGAAAAATACGAAGTGGATGAAGCAGCAGATGGTATTATTGCAATTGAAATGTTGAAAAATCAAATGTATGAGGTAATCTTATGTGATATAAAAATGCCAAAAATGGATGGCATAGAAGTATTAGAAAAAGTGCAGGAGCTTAGCCCCGATTCTTCTGTTGTAATGATTTCGGGACATGGCAATATTGATACTGCTGTGGAAGCAATCAAAAAAGGAGCATTTGATTTTATTTCAAAACCCTTAGATTTAAACCGTTTGCTAATCACCATTCGCAATGCAATGGACAAAACCGACCTCGTTAAAGAAACCAAAGTATTAAAGAAAAAAGTAGGCAAAAATATTGAAATGATAGGAGAATCGCCTGCAATCAACAAAATAAAAGAACTTATAGAAAAAGTAGCTCCCTCTGATGCAAGAGTATTGATAACAGGAAACAATGGAACAGGCAAAGAACTTGTAGCCCGTTGGTTGCACCAAAAAAGCCATAGAGCAAACGCTCCTTTTATTGAAGTTAATTGCGCTGCAATTCCTTCCGAGTTAATAGAAAGCCAGCTTTTTGGGCACGAAAAAGGAGCTTTTACTTCAGCCATCAAACAACGCAAAGGGGATTTTGAACTGGCAAGCGGTGGTACTTTATTCTTAGACGAAATAGGTGATATGAGCCTTTCGGCACAAGCAAAAGTATTAAGAGCATTACAAGAAAATAAAATTACACGTGTAGGTGGCGAAAAAGAAATTCCCGTAGATGTTCGTATCATTGCAGCTACTAATAAAAATATTGTTAATGAAATCGAAAAATCAAACTTTAGAGAAGACTTATACCATCGCTTGAGTGTAATATTAATACATGTTCCCACATTGCACGAACGTATTGAAGATATACCTTTGCTCACCACCTATTTTATTGACAAAATATGTGAAGAACACGGAATGCCTTTAAAATCATTTTCTAAAGAAGCGATAGAAGAAATGAAAAAAATTAAATGGACAGGTAACATCAGAGAATTAAGAAACGTAATAGAACGTCTTGCAATACTATGCGATAAAACTATTACTGACAAAGATGTGGTGATGTATGCTCAGCCATTAAATAAAT
>PFVA01000237.1:9751-13082 GCA_002790365.1 Ignavibacteriales bacterium CG_4_9_14_3_um_filter_30_11 | reverse complement strand
TAACCTAGTTGATTTGCGAATATTGAATTTGTTAAGCTTAGTAAAAAGATGATAATTAAAACATAAATTGCTTTATCTATTATCTTTATAGACTTTGTTTTCTCTTTCATTCAAAATCTCTAAACTGCATTTCATAAAGTTTTTTATAAATACCTTTTTTCTGTAAAATTAATTCCGAATGTTTTCCTCTTTGTACAATTTCTCCGTTATCTAAAACCAAAATTCTTGATGCATTTCTGATTGTACTTAATCTATGGGCAATAACAATTGTTGTTCTATTGAACATTAATCTATCTATTGCTTCCTGAACCAAGCTTTCTGATTCATTGTCTAAAGAAGATGTTGCTTCATCAAAAATCATGATTGCCGGATTTTTTAAAAGAGCTCTTGCAATAGAAAGTCTTTGTCTTTGTCCGCCTGAAAGCATAACTCCTCTTTCACCAATCAGGGTATCATAACCGTTAGTCATTTCTAAAATAAAATTATGTGCATTAGCCATTTTTGCTGCTTCTTCAATTTTCTCCATTGAAAAATCACTTAGTCCATAGGCAATATTATTTTTTACAGTTTCATTGAACAGAAATGTTTCTTGGGTAACAATCCCCATTAAATTTCTAAGGTTTTTTATTTTGATATCTCTAATATCTATTTCATCCAATAAAATTTTACCTTGAACAGGATCATAAAACCTCGGGATTAAATCCACCAAAGTAGATTTACCTCCACCACTTGGTCCAACTAAAGCTAATATTTCTCCTCTGTTTATTTCAAAATTAATATTCTTTAAAATACTTTCGTTTGAATCTTCATAATTAAAAGATACATTCTCAAACTTTAATGTGTTTTTAAAATCTTGAATTTCTAAAGCATCTTTTTTGTCAGTTATTATAGGCGGTGTATCTAAAATTTCAAATATTCTATCGCCTGCGGCACTTGATTCTTGAATTCTGTTATTAACACTGCTTAATTCTTTTATGGGTGGCATCATTTGAAAAATTGCAAACAGAAATCCCATAAACTGACTGGCAGATAATGTGTGTTCTGTTAAAACTAAAAGTCCGCCAAAATAAATTATCAGAACACCAACAGTAGTGCTTAAAACTTCTGTAATCGGTGAGGAGGAATTTCTTACTCTAACAATTTTCAGCATCAGTCTGAAAAAATTGTTTGTCTCTTTCATAAATTTTTTGTTTTCGTATTTTTCCATTCCAAAGGCTTTTACAATTTTAACACCGGAAATTACTTCCTGCAAAATTGTTGTTATATCCGCCATTTTTGCCTGAATAATTCCGCTTTGTTTCCTCAATTTTAATCCAATCCAGGTAATAATAAGCATAGAAAAAGGAAGCACAACAATTGCAAGCAAAGTTAATTTCCAACTTATGCTAATAGCAATAGCTAAAAAAACAATTATTGTAAGCGGTTCTCTAATTAAATTTAAAAATGCAGCAGAAATGCTTGACTGCACAACATTTACATCATTTGTAATTCTTGAAATTAAATTACCAACTTTTTCGTGTTTAAAGTAACTCATGGGAAGTTTATGCAAATGTTTGTAAGCCGAATTTCTTATGTCTTTAATAGTACCTTGTTCAACATAGGAAAGAAAATATGCCTGAAGATAACCTGAAATATTTTTGAGAATAAAAGCAATTAAAACCAAGAGACAAATTTTAATAAGAGCATCTTCTTTAGTACCGCTCATTATTACATCTTCAAATTTTTTAGAAATGTTATCTTTAGTTTTTATTATCCATTCGGGAAGTAATGATGTCCCTTTTTCAGTAATGGTAGGTTGTACTATTTCATTTCTTGCTGATTCCTGAAATAATGTATCTAATAAAGGAATAGTAAGATAGACAGAAAGTCCGTTTAGTCCGGCATAAAGCATAGTGCACACAATTGATATTGTAAGATGTTTCCAATAAGGCTTTACATATTTTAAAATTCTTAAATAAGTTTTCAATATTTACTCTAATTAAAAGTATTTCTTAATCCGCATCCATCAATAGTTTTAATAGTGTCTGTAATTTCTAATTTTTCCAAATTAAAAATACTAATTGATGATGATAATCCTACATTAAAATCATACACTAAATATTTACCAAAAACATAAAAATTTCTTATGTCGTTAAATTGTTTAACTATCTGTTTTTTCTTTAATTTATAAATTATCATAATTTTCTTTTTCCCTGTAATGGTAAATATCAAATATTCATCATTCCAAGATATTTCTTCTAAATTACTCTTATTTAATTTTGTAACTAATTGTTGTTCTAATGTTTGATAATTAAAAATAAAAAGAGAATCTTTGTTTTGTCCCTTTACCTGTAATTCAAAATTTTTAAATGATTTTGCTGCTTGTTCTCTAATAACAGGTAGTGGATATCCGTCTTTAATAAAGTTAATTGTTTCTAATTTATATAATACTTTTTTACCGGCATCATTATAAATAAAAGTATTTTGATTCATATGCTCAGAAACTTGTAAATCTCTTACATTTATAACAACCTGAAATGCATTATCATTTAGCCAATCCGCATTTAATTGTGTACCATTCATTAATGTGTCTATTAAAGAAACTTCTTCATTAGCCAAATCAATTTTATATAATTTAATTCTTTTTATATACGGTAGAGTACTTCGTATTCCATAGTACTTCGAGGTAATAAAGTATATATTTTTATTATCCGGAGAATAATTTAATAAAATGACTTTCTCTTTTATATCTGTCCAAAATCTTTTTGAATTCTTTTTCTCAAAATTATATTTATAAATATCAATTCTTTCTTGGTTTTTTGCTACATAAAAAAATTCTTTTGTTTGATCTTTATTGGAGTTGAGTATTGTTTGATCAATTACTTTTTCTTTAAAATTCGATTCTCTGCATCCTAAAACTAAGAAACAACAAAGTAAGTTTATTTTTAAATACTTAAAAATCATATTAAGATATATTTCCTACTTTTAAAAAGATATTTAACACCCATCTTACAAGTCCCATAAAATAATCCCACAACGGACTGTAAATGAAAAACAATAATAATAACGATCCATACAAGCCAAATTTAAATAAACCTGCTGTATATTTGTTTGGAAAGAGATCAAATAAAATGTGGGAACCATCTAAAGGAGGAATTGGAATTAAATTAAAAAAACAAAGAAACACATTAAAAAACACACCGTACCAAAGTATAGATAAAATCATTTCGTTATTGTTAATTTCCATATTATGAACAATAACGAAAAAGATAAAAAATAAAATTGCTAAAATAAAATTTGAAAGAGGTCCGGTAAAAGATACAATAGCATCATCTCTAAGTTGATTTTGAAA
>PFVA01000237.1:0-9740 GCA_002790365.1 Ignavibacteriales bacterium CG_4_9_14_3_um_filter_30_11 | reverse complement strand
TTGGCCCAACCAATAAGAGCAAATCCTGAGACAAATGAAGCAAATGGTAAAATTATAGTTCCCACCAGATCAATATGTTTAAGTGGATTTAATGAATATCTCCCTTCATTTTTTGCAGTATCATCACCTAGTTTATGAGCAAAAAAAGCATGTGCAAATTCATGAACTGTAATAGAAATAATAAACATCGGAATAAATGTTAAAAAAGAAATTAGTTTTGGATTTATTTGTATATCCGGCAAAATTTAACCTCTTGGGTGAAAATCTTTGTGCATTTGTTTTATATATTCTCTGTCAATGTGTGTATAGATCTGTGTGGTGGAAATATCAGAATGTCCCAGCATTTCTTGTACAGCTCTTAAATCAGCTCCACCCTCCAGCAAGTGTGTAGCAAAAGAATGTCTAAAAGTATGCGGATGAACATTTTTTTTAATTCCAGTTTCTTTAACATACCTTTCTACAATCTTCCAAATTCCCATTCTGGAGATTTTTGTTCCTCTTGAATTAAGAAAAAGAAAGTTCTCGCTTTTCATTTTTTTTTCTAATAATGGTCTACTTTTAGTTAAATATTCATTTATCCATTTTACAGCACTAGAGCCAATTGGTACTATTCTTTCTTTTGATCCCTTTCCAAAAACTCGGATTACTTCTTCAGAAAAAAATAGGCTGGATATTTTTAAATTTAATAATTCTGATACTCTAATACCGCAAGCATAAAGTAATTCTAATACTGCTTTGTCCCTTAATCCCAATTTATCATTTACATCAGGTTTAGATAAAATAAGGTCAATTTCGTTTATACTTAAAACTGATGGAAGATTTTTTGATAATTTCGGTGGAGTAATTTTTTCAATAGGGCTTTCTTTTATATATTTATTAACTAATAGATATTTTAAAAACCCTTTTAATGCTGAATGGTATCTGGAAGCAGAGCGACTGGTAAGGCCGGTTTCTTTTAGATATTTGAAAAATGAGGCTAAATGATTTTGTTTTATTTCATTAAAATCAGAGATACTAATTTCTTCTAAAAAAAAAATAAAAGAAGAAATATCGTTTCTATATGATTGTATTGTGTTTTCAGAAAGATTTTTTTCTAACTTTAAAACACTTAAATATTCCTTCAAAAATATATTCATTGTTCATCTTATTCCTGATCTTTACTGTTTTCCATTTGTTCTTGTTTAGGGTAACGAATTCTTTTGTGATGTTGACCAACTAAAACATTTTTAAAACATTCTTTTATTATTGTAATGTCAGAAAAAGTCAAAGGAGATTCGTTTAATTGAAGATCATCAATTCTTGATTTAATTAAATTATCAATTAGGTTTTCTATTTTTGTTTTTTCTGCATCTTTCATAGCTCTCGTAGCTGATTCACATCCATCAGCAAGCATTAATATTGCTGTTTCTTTTGTGTTTGGTTTAGGTCCCTTATATCGGTAATTATTAATATCTACTTTATCTTCTCCGTAAAGTTTCTTGGCTTTTTCATAAAAGAAATTCAAAACCATTGTTCCATGGTGCATAGAAATAAAATCTATAATTTCTTGTGGTAGGTTACTTTCTTCTGCTAATTTTATTCCTTCTTCAATATGTTTTAAAATAATTGCTACACTTTCTTCGGGTGAAATGCTTTCATGTATATTATCATTACTTAATTGATTTTCTACAAATGTCTGTGGTGAAAGAGTTTTTCCAATATCGTGATAATAAGCACCTACTCTCGCCAATAATGAATTTGCACCTATTTTTTCTGAAGCAGCTTCAACAAGTGTTCCTATTGTCATAGAATGACTGAATGTCCCTGGAGTTTTAGAAGCTAAATCTTTTAAAAGCGGTCTTTCAAAATTTGAAAGTTCTAATAATGTTAGGTCGGTAGTTATTGCAAAAAACCTTTCAAAGAAAATTAATAGACCATAAGTTAAAACAGGACTTATTAAGGCATTTGATCCTGCAAAAGCAAATTCAATAAATAAGGACTGCCAAGAAGCAAATCTTTCAAAGCCAAAAGCTAAAATGGTTGTTATGTATGCAATTAAAATAAATTGAAAGGAACGAAATATTTGAGTTCTGTTTTTTATATCTCTAACGGTATAAACAGATAAAGCACCGGCAAATAAATTAGCTGCCATAAAGGAATAATCATTACCCCTTAATGCACCTGTAACTAATGCCAGAATAACAGTAGTATAAAACCCTATTCTTGAATCAAATATTATTGTTAAAAGCATTGATGCAGCAGGAATAAAAATAAGTAATTGAATTGGTGCGTCTATTGTTATTTGGTTAATTAAAAAGGTAACAAATGAAAGAAAAACAATGTTTATACTAAGCAGCAATATTTTTTGATTATCATAAAATATTCTTTTTCTAAATAGAAAAATATAAATGATAAACATTACAAGAATAAAAGTTATGTGAAGAAATTTACCAAAAAACTGTAGAATAACTTTATCCTTACCGAGAATTTCTCCTTTTGCTTCTCTGTATGAATCTATTTTAGCTTTAACAGTTTTTGTAATTCTGTCGTGTGTTCCAACTATTCTTTCATTTTCATTAACAATATCACTGAATTTGGAAACATTGTTTTTTGCCTGTTTGATTTCTTTATCAGTTAAATCTGCCTGGTAAATCAAAGTTGGAGTTATAAATTCATTTATATATTCAAATAAGGCTGTTTTTATTGATTCTTGTAATGGAATTTTAGATAGTTTTTCTAATATATAATTTCTTCCATTGGGTATGGATAAATAATTTTTAATAGGAATTATTTTATCAAAATTTTTCACTCTGGAAGCAATACTGTCCTTGTTTCCTTTTAAAGGAATTTCATTTAACACACCTTTCCTTGTCAGATCTGTTAATAATGTTTGGGAAATATTAAATAGCTGTCGTAATGAATTAGCACTAATTCCTGTTCTGTTTTTTTCTTGAATTCTTATTTCTCTAAATATTTTAAAAGAAGTTGATGTCAGGAAAGAATGGTTTACATAATTAGAATCTTTTTCCAGCGATGAATCTATACTTGATGTAATCCATTTATTATAATCCTGTAAGGATTGAACAACCTGTTGAACTGCATTTTTATTTTCTATATAAACAGGATAAACACGAGTTTCCATCATATTTATTTCATTATTATATAAAGAAACATCTTTTTTAACTGGAAAACTTAAGTTAGCAATCAAATCATTTTGAGTCCAAATTGAACCAACAGAAACTTCAGATTCAATAGATTCCCCCTTAGGGAACATGAATACAATTAATATTACAGTAAGAAACCCAATAATGAATTTTACTTTAATGCTGTCTTTATCTTTTAATTTTCCTAAATCTACCATATAGATAATTATAACAATTTAAATTAAATATAACCTACTAAATGTAATATTTTTAAAAGAATAATTTGGGTTTATTTGATAATTTTAGACCAGCCGATTTTAGATAAGTTATAAATAATTATTGCAGTACAGATTATTGCAATTAATAGATATGTAAAAAACATCTTAATATCACCAAAAATTAGACTTCCGCTTCCCAACAACATAGAATACACTAATACAACACCGGCAAACCAGTTCACAAACATCTGTAAAAATCCCGAATCTCCTTCTACATAAGGTAATTTTTTTGATATTTTTTTCCAAAGAAATCCACCGGGGTGGTTTTTTGTATAAAAACTAATTAGTGTTTTTTCATCTGTAGGTTTTGTTAGAAAAGTAACTATGATCCAAACTATTGTAGTAATTGTTACCAAATAAAAAAGTGTGTTTGGGAATTCAATTCCATAATATTTAACAATTGGGTATACAACAAAGGGTGTAATCATTGCAGATATTTCTGACCATGCATTTATCCTCCACCAAAACCATCTTAAAATTAAGACTGAGCCAAGTCCGGCACCACACTCCATTATAAACTGCCAAGCACCGGAAATTCTACTAATAAATAATGTAACGAAAACAGAAATAATCATTAATAATATTGTCGCTATACGGGAGACATTTATATAATGTTTTTCTTCTTTATCCTTTTTAATAAATCTTTTATAAAAATCATTAATTAAATATGAAGTTCCCCAATTTAATTGCGTTGCAATTGTACTCATATAAGCTGCAAAAAAAGCGGCAACTAAAAATCCTTTTATACCTACCGGTAAAAAATCCCTCATTGCATATACATAACCTATGCCTTTGTTATCCACAGCTAAATCTGGATATAGAACCAAGGTACAAAGTCCAACAAGTATCCAAGGCCACGGACGAACTGCATAATGGGTAATTTGAAAGAATAAAGTAGCAAATAAAGAATGCTTTTCATCTTTAGCTGACATCATTCTTTGAGCAACATAACCACCTCCACCAGGTTCAGCTCCAGGATACCAAGATGCCCACCAAATTATTCCAATATAAGCTAAAAACGAAGCAATTGTTAAAGAAAAAGCACCACCCAAGGATGAAACATTTGTTATATTTGGAAAGAAATCAAAAACAAATTTTGGTAATTTATCTTGCAAGCCAGTAATTCCCCCTATCTTTGAAGAAGAGAGAACAAACACAGCAAGTAAAATACTTCCCCCCATAGCTATAAAAAACTGAAAAGCATCTGTAACAACAACTCCCCACAATCCGGAGATTGCCGAATATACTGCAACCATAATCATACAACCAAAGACATAAAATAAAACTTCACTTTCAGGTATACCGAACATTCCGGTAAGTATTGCAGCCATTGCTTTATTAACCCAGCCCATAATTATAAGATTCATAAACAGGCCCAGATACAAAGCACGGAAACCTCTTAAAAATTTTGCCGGTTTTCCTGAATATCTGATTTCAGCAAATTCTACCTCTGTCATTATACCTGCACGACGCCAAAGCTTTGCAAAAAAGAAAACAGTCAGCATCCCTCCAAATGCAAAATTCCACCAAAGCCAGTTACCTGCAATTCCGTTTTTAGTTACTAATTCAGTAACGGCAAGTGGAGTATCGGCAGCAAAAGTTGTTGCAACCATTGAGAGACCGGCAAGATACCATGGAAGATTTCTACCTGAAAGGAAAAACTCATTTATATCTTTACTAGCTCTTTTATAATAATATAAAACAATACTAAAAGAAATTAAAAAATATACTGCTATTATTGCATAATCCAGAGTTTGCAAATTATACCTTAAAATTTATGAATTCATAAAACTGAAATTAGGAATAGAATTACCGTGAATTTCTACTTTTATTCTTTTCTTTAATTTTTTTTTCAGCACTTGGAGCTAAGGTAATAAATTTATGTTTTCTTTCAGGTTTGAAATTTGGAATGTCGTGTAATGTAAAGTCCCAGGAGTTGTGCCTTAGTTGAAGATTCAGGTCGTTTAAGAAAGTAAGGTTAAGTTGTTTCATTAATGAAAAAGATTAATCATTCAAAAAGGTTGAGAGCAATCTAAAAAAATTTTTTGAAATACAAAAATTAAAATGAAAATATTTTTAAATATTTATCTTTTACGCTGAAAGAGTAGAAATAATTTTCCAAAAATTATTGTGGCAAACACTCCAATTAATGTAAACCAAGTCCATGAAACTAAATGGAATGAAATAATTATTGTCATTGTAATTATTCCCATAGAAAAACCAAACAGAGCAGTGTTTTGTTTTGCGTTTTTTACAAAAATTCCTAATAGAAATGTACCAAGCAGACCACCATATGTAAAAGATGCTATACTTAAGGCAATTTCTACTACAGCTTTTGATGTTTCCATAAAAAATATTGCAGAAAAGATTAAAAGTATTGCCCAAAAGACAGTTACTAATCTAGAATATTTTAATTTTTTATTTTCATCCAATTTTTTTTTGGTAAATGGAAGATAAAGATCTAATATAGTTGAAGAAGAGAGCGAACTCATAGAGGCAGCTAGGGTTGACATTGCTGCTGCAAATAAACCGGCAATAATTATTCCTGTCACACCTGCCGGAAGCACTTTAATAATAAACATTGGGAAAATTTCATCGGATTTTACATTTATTGATCCATAATAAGCATAAAGCATTACTCCCAAAATTAAAAATATAGTAAACTGAATTACTATTATTATTCCACTTCCTATAACAGCTTTTTGGCCGTCTCTTAAATTTTTAGTTGCAAATAATCTTTGAACTATCAATTGATCTGTACCGTGAGAAGCCATAGAAAGGAACATACCACCGAAGATACCACCAAATAATGTATAAGGATTACTAAAAAAATTTTTTAGCCCTGCGGAGAATCCTAAATTTAAAACACTAAATTTATTTGCACTATCAGCTGCATCAAATACACTTTTCATTCCGTTAGGCAAAAGATTTATAATAAAAATACCTGCTATTATTGCACCACCTATATAAATAAACATTTGGATTACATCTACCCAAATAATTCCTTTTAAACCGCCAGTATAGGTATAAATTAGTGAGAAAATGGCAATTATTATTATTGCGGTCGGATAGGAAATGTCCAACATCAATTTTAATGGAATTGCAGTTGCAAAAAGTCTTACGCCATCAGCAGCAGTTCTGGTAAATAAGAAAACAATAGAAGCAAAAGACCTGGTTTTCTTTCCAAATCTATCTTCTAAATAAGTGTAAGCTGTTTTAAGACCTCCTTTATCATAAGCAGGTAAAAATACATAGGCAACAACAATTCTACCTAATAAAAATCCAAAAGTGACCTGTAAAAAATTTAGATTAGTAAGATATGCAAGGCCAGGGATTGAAATAAATGTTAAAGTACTTGTTTCTGCTGCAACAATAGAAAAACATACTGCCCACCAAGGAATAGTTTTTGAACCGGAGAAATAATCGCTAGTTGTTTTTTGTTTACCACCTGAAATAATACCAAATGCTGCTATTGCTATTAGGTAAACTATAATAATTATATAATCAATTGATAAAGAAGACAAGAATAACCTTAAGATTTTTTAAGTTCTGTAATTGCATCTTCCAAAGTGTTACAGACTCTTAAAACTCTTTCCAGCTGTGTAATTTTTATTAAAGAATAGACTTTTTCAGATGGTGCAGCCAATCTCATTTCACCCCCAGATGAATTTAATATTCTGTTTGCTACTAATATTGAACTTAAACCGGAACTGTCACAAGATTCTACCTGACTAAGATCTATAATAAATTTTTGTGCGCCTTCTACCTTTAGCAGCATTGTAAATTCACCCTTTACAAGCCCGGAAATATTAGTGTCCAAACGATTTTCATTTAGTTTGAAAATGGTTATATCATCTACTTTCTTTATTTCAAAATTCATTATAAATCCTTAAAACATTTGTAAACAATTTACTAAATATTTATAAGTTTCTTCAGGTTCTTTACCATTAAAAGCTACTTGAAAGTTATAAAATTTATCTGAGTTTTTCTTTTTAAATCCAATTTTTAATTTTGATTTTGTTTGCAAAACAGCAAAACTGTAAAATAGATTTTCATTTCTATTTAAATCTATAACTACATCAAAGTTCTTTTCGCATAATTTAGCTAATAATTTTTTTTTGGGCAATTTTATTTTACTAATATCTCTAATTTCGTACTCAATCAAACCTTGCCGCAATTTGGGATTTATCAGACTAACTCTAAAATCTTTTGTCATTATTGTCACATTTTTAGATTGTTGGTTAAGGTAATCCAACAACTTTATGGAATGATGAAAATCAACTTCTTCCTCTGGCATTAAAACTAAAATAGTATTTGCCTTCTTAAATTGGTAAGAAAAATCCATCTTTTCAGAGAATTTATGCTTAATACTTTGATTGATTTTATATTTAGCAGCTATTGATTTTAAAAAGTCTGAAATTGACAAATTATCTCCCAAGTAATTTATTGAATTCTTTTTCATTTAAAATTTTTACTTCAAGCGATTCTGCTTTTTTCAATTTTGATCCCGGATTTTCTCCGCACAATAAAAAATCTGTGTTTTTACTAACACTTGTATTTATTTTTCCGCCTCTTTGCATAATTTCATTACCTGCCGTATCTCTGGAATAATCAGATAAAGTACCTGTTATAACAAAGGTTTTTCCTGTAAAAAATGATTCTTTTATTTCCTTTTTTTGTTCTTCAAAATTTAATCCGTGTTTTATTAAATTTTTTATTGTTTCTATGTTTTGTTTATTGTTATGAAAATAAGTCCTCAAACTTGAACTGATACTAGGTCCTATTTCAGGTATTGCCGAAATTTTTTCATCATCAGCTTTAATTAAATTATCAATATTTAAAAAATAATCAGCAAGCTTTTTTGCAGCACCACTGCCAACATATCTAATACCTAATGCAAAGAGAACTTTACTAAAGGATTTTTTCTTACTTTCTTCAATTGCAGCTAATAGATTATCTACACTTTTTTCACCTAACCTTTCAATTGAAATAAGTTTTTCTCTTTTCTCTTTTAAAGTATAAATATCATCAAAGTTATAAATAAGTTTTTCTTCAACAAATAGATCAATTAGAGCTTCTCCCAACCCTTCTATATCCATTGCACCGCGAGATGCAAAATGAATTAATTTACCTTTAGTTTGTTCAGGACACTCAATATTTACACAATATATAGCAACTTCATCTTTAGGTTTAAAAACTTTATTTCCACAAGCAGGACAAAATTCAGGCGGCAAAACTTTTTTTGTTTTTTCCGGTCTTTCACCAATAATTACAGAAATTATTTTTGGTATTACATCTCCGCCTTTTTCTAAAACTACTTTGTCACCCTCCCTTATATCTTTTCTATTTATTTCTTCTATATTATGTAATGTTGCCCTGCTAACGGTTGAACCTGCTAAAAAAACCGGTTCCATTTCAGCAACCGGGGTAATTGAGCCTGTTCTGCCAACCTGCCAAATTATTTTTTTTATTCTGGTAAATTCCTGCTTGGCTTTAAATTTATAAGATACGGCCCATTTAGGTGATTTAGCAATGTTTCCAATTATTTTTTGCTGTTTAATAGAATTTACTTTTATTACAGCTCCGTCAATTTCATAACTTAATGAATCACGCATATTCTCAAATTGATGACAAACATTTATTACTTCATTAATGTTTTTACAAATCTTGTAAGTGGGGTTTACATTAAATCCTAATTTTTTTAGAAGTGCTAAATTTTCTTCCTGTGAATTCAATTTATCGGATTCAAGTAATAAAGAATAAACAAAAATGTTTAGTGGCCTTGCAGAAACTATTTTAGGATCTTGCATTTTTAATGTTCCGGCTGCAGAGTTGCGGGGATTAGCAAATAATTTTTCTCCTTTTTTTTCCCGTTCTTTGTTCAATTTTCTAAAACCTTCTATATCCATAAAGATCTCGCCTCTAACAATAAAATCATTTAATGGAAAAGATGTTTTAATCTTTGTAATAATTTTTAAAGGAACTGATTTAATAGTTTTAATATTTGCTGTCACATCTTCGCCAACATTTCCATCACCTCTTGTTGCTGCAGAACTAATATAACCATCTTTATAATTAATACTTATTGATGCACCATCAATTTTTAATTCTGCTACATAAGTTACTTTTTCCCCTTCCGGTAAAGCTTCTTTAACTTTTCTGTCAAAATCTATTAAATCTTCTTCATTGTAGGTGTTTGCCAAACTGAGCATTGGTATTGAATGCGCAATAGGTTTAAATTCTTTTGTTAGATCTTTTCCTACTCTTTGTGTCGGAGAATCCAGTGTGATTAAACCGGGATTTTCTTCCTCTATCTTTTCCAGCTCTTTCATTAGCATAT
>PFVA01000002.1 GCA_002790365.1 Ignavibacteriales bacterium CG_4_9_14_3_um_filter_30_11 | reverse complement strand
TTTTTAATTTTTGTATTCTTTTAAGAATCCCATAAATCCTATTCTGTGAGATTCTTCCATTCCTAACAATCTGATGCACAAGTCTTGGGTTACATAATCAGTTCCATCACAAAGTTTTATCAATTTATTGTATTGAGTAATTGCACCATTCTCAGCTTCAATAACTCCCTCAATTACAGAAACAACATCCGTTGTATCTTCTTTTGGCTGTAATTTATTTTGTGAAGGTTTAAAATCTCTTGAACCCGGAACTAATCCTCCGATTTCTTTAATTCTTTTTGCAAGTGATTGGGCATGACCCAACTCTTCCATAATATCTACAGAAAGTGATTTTTTAATTTCCTCTGCACGGACACCGTCTAAATTTATCGAGTTAGAAATATAATTAGTTACTGTTTCAATCTCCATCCAATAAGCTATTATTAGATTATCAATTATTTCTTGGTTCTTTTTCATTTTGTTTTTCCTCTATTTTAATATTTTTTTTATCAGATTTGGTTTTGTTGATTTTTTATTTGAAATTATTACAGCTTTATTAAGAGAGTTTTTAACTAATTCAATTTTTTGTTTTGATTCACTTCTTAATTCGACCAGCAAATCTCCTTTTTTAACCACATCACCTATTTTGTAATTAAAGATTAGCCCTGCTTTCGTTTCAATAATATCATCTTTTGTTTTTCTACCTGCTCCTAATTCAAGTGCAGACAAACCTATCTGGAAATTATCCATTTTAGAAATATATCCACCTTTTTCTGCATAAATGTATTCCACAACCTTTGATTTAGGATATTTATTTGGATTTTTTAAAAAAGAGATATCTCCTTGCTGTAATTTAACTATCTCTAAAAACTTATCAAAAGCATTTCCGTTTTTAATCAATTGTTTTGATATTTCGATTCCTTCATCAATATAAGATGCTTTACCCCCAAGCCAGATCATAGCGCCGGAAAGTAAAGTACTTAATTCAAAAAGATCATCTTCTTGTTCTCCTTTTAAAACATTTATTGACTCATAAACTTCCAGCCAATTACCGACATATCTGCCTAAGGGTTGATTCATATCGGTTATAAATGCAATTACTTTTTTATTAAATGCATCGGCTGTATTTATAAGTGAATTAGCAAGTTCAACAGCATCAGATGTTTTTTTCATAAAAGCGCCGCTGCCTGTTTTTACATCAAGCACAAGTCCGTCAATTCCTTCTGCTAATTTTTTGCTCATTATACTTGCAGTAATTAATGGAATTGATTCAACCGTTGCTGTTACATCACGCAAAGCATAAATTAATTTATCGGCAGGAGCAACATCTTTAGTTTGGCCTACCAAAACAGCACTGCATTTTTTTATAACTTGTTTGTATCTAGTTAAAGAAAGATCTGTTCTAAATCCTGGGATTGATTCAAGTTTATCGAGCGTTCCTCCTGAGTGACCAAGCCCTCTTCCTGATATCATTGGCACATTAACACCGGCAGCTGCAACAATTGGTGCAAGTATTAAAGAGGTTTTATCCCCAACACCTCCGGTAGAATGTTTATCAATTTTTGAACCTGGAATAGAATCTAAATTGATTACTTTTCCACTGAAAAGCATAGCTTTGGTTAGAGCTGCTGTTTCTTTTTTGTTCATTCCTTTTAAATATACAGCCATAAGAAAAGCAGAAAATTGATAATCCGGGATATTCTTTTTTGTATAGGATGAAATTAAATAATTAATTTCCTCACCTGTAAGAGATTTGCCTTCTCGTTTCTTTCTAATTAATTCTGTTGTATTCATATTTAAAATTTACAAATAAATAAATTTATCCCAAAAAATTCATTGGAAATGAATTTTTTGCCGAAGGCCGCTATATAAAATGTTTTTATAAAACATTTTATATAGCGTGGTTAACCCATGGCAATTTGTAAGAAAAACATATTACTCAAATAACGAATTCCGAGATTTTTATATAACTAAGTATATGATCTTTATTTACTTACAAATTGTCTGCCCAGAGGGCAGATTTTCCAATGGAAAATCTGGGATTATATAAACAACATTGCTTTTTGAATGCACTTTTATTTTGGTTATTTTTAACACTTGAAAAACTATTTATTGGAGAAACAATTTAAATGCAGTTTAAGTCCAGAACACACACTTGCGGTGAATTAAGAAAAAAAAATATTGGGAAAAAAGTAGTTTTAAACGGGTGGGTAAATACCCGCAGAGACCTTGGGGGAGTTATATTTATTGATCTGCGCGATAGATACGGAATTACACAAATAGTTTTTGAACCACAACATAGTCCTGAAAGTCATAATTCAGCAAAAGAATTAAGAACAGAATATGTAATTTCTATAGAAGGTGTTGTTGAAAAAAGAAGCGAAGGAACCATCAATCCGTCTCTTGAAACAGGAATGATAGATGTAAGAGTTGACAATTTACAAATTTTAAATTCAGCAAAGACACCACCTTTTTTAATAGAAGATAATATTGACACTAATGAAGAGACAAGATTAAAGTACAGATTTTTGGATCTGCGGAGACCTGAACTGCAGAAAAATTTAACTCTTCGTCACAAGATGTATCAAACAGTAAGAAAATATTTTGATAAAAATAATTTTGTTGAAATTGAAACACCTGTTTTAATGAAAAGCACTCCCGAAGGCGCAAGGGATTATCTTGTGCCCAGCCGTGTTCATAGAGGTAAATTTTATGCTTTGCCCCAATCACCCCAAACATATAAACAACTTTTAATGATTTCTGGATTTGACAGATATTTTCAAATAGTAAAATGTTTTAGAGATGAAGATTTAAGAGCAGACCGCCAGCCAGAATTTACTCAGATAGATGTTGAAATGTCTTTTGTTCAACAAGAAGATGTTTTTTTGATAGTTGAAGGGTTGATGAAAGATCTTTATAAAAATATCTGGAATAAAAAATTACAGACACCTTTGCAAAGATTAACTTTTGCAGATGCTATGGAAAAATATGGTTCAGATAAACCTGACTTAAGATTTGATCTGCAAATGGTTACCCTTAATGATGTCTTTGATAAATCAGAATTTAGAGTGTTTAAAGATCAAATAGAAAACAAAGGAATAATTACAGGTTTAAAAATTCCTGGCTGTGATGTACCTGCCTCGCCGGCAGGTGGGTTTACAAGAAATCAATTAGATGTACTTACAGAGTTTGTAAAAAAACTGGGTGCCGGCGGACTTATCTGGATGCGCGTAAAAGAGGAAGGACTTGAAGCGCCAGTTGCAAAGTTTTTTACTGAAAAAGAAAAACAAAATCTAATAAATATTTTAAGTGCAAAAGTCGGTGATTTAATATTTATACTTACCGGTCCTAAAATAAAAACACTTTCTACAATGGGTTCGTTAAGATTAGAGATGGCAAAAAGATTAAAGCTAATAAAGGCAGATACTCCATCTAGTTTAATTTGGGTTACGGATTTTCCTCTGTTTGAATGGGACGAAGAAACAAAAAGATATTATGCAATGCATCATCCGTTTACTTCTCCCAACCAAGAAGATTTAAAATTGTTAGATAAATCGCCAAATGAAGTTAGAGCCAAAGCTTATGATCTAGTTCTAAATGGCAATGAAATTGCAGGTGGAAGTATAAGGATTCATGATTCTTCAATTCAATCTAAAATGTTTAATGCATTGGGTATTACTAAAGAAGAAGCTGAATTAAAATTTGGATTTTTATTAAACGCACTTAAATACGGAGCCCCACCACACGGAGGTATAGCCTTTGGGTTTGACAGAATAGTAATGCTTTTTACTAACAGCCAATCCATAAGAGATGTAATTGCATTCCCAAAAACATCAAGCGGTATTTCATTAATGGATGACTGCCCTTCAGATGTAAGCGAAGAGCAGTTGAAAGAGTTACACTTAAAAATTAAAAATTAATCCAAAAGAATTCATTGGAAATGAATTTTTTGCCGAAGGCCGCTATATAAAATG
>PFVA01000251.1 GCA_002790365.1 Ignavibacteriales bacterium CG_4_9_14_3_um_filter_30_11 | reverse complement strand
TTATTTCTTGATTTTTTGTAAACTGCTGAGCAATAAACACTGCTGTTTCATTTGCTTCAGTTCCGCTGTTTGTAAAAAAACTTTTCTGAAGTTTGCCTGGAGTTATATTTGCTAATTTTTCAGCAAGTGTAACTATGTTTTCAGTTGGATAAAGTGTAGAAGTGTGCTGAAGTTTATGAGCTTGTTCAGCAATTCTATCGCTTACTTTTTTATTACAGTGTCCAACGCTTACAGTTAATATTCCACCAAAAAAATCCAAGTATTTGCTGCCTTCAACATCATAGACATAACATCCTTCTCCTCTATCAATTACAAGTGGTTCTTTGTAATAATTGGCAACACTTGGAAAAAGATATTCTTTATGTTTTTTTAAAATTTCATCTTTTTTCATTTTAACTCCGATTTAAAACTTAATTTCACAATTATATTTTTGTTAGTGTTTCATAAGTTTCAGGCCTTCTGTCACGATAAAACTGCCACACATCCCTTACTTCCTGAATTTCATCAAGATTAAGATCTGCAATAACAAGTTCGTCTTTATCACGGGATGCTTGTGCAATTATTTTCCCTCTTGGTGAACAGAAATAACTACTGCCATAAAACTCACCAATATTCCAAGGTGCTTCTTTTCCAACACGATTTATTGCACCAACAAAATATCCATTTGCAACTGCATGTGCCGGTTGTTCAAGCTCCCATAGATATTCTGAAAGACCGGCAACTGTTGCTGATGGATTAAAAACTATTTGAGCTCCGTTCAAACCTAATGCTCTAGCACCTTCGGGGAAGTGTCTGTCATAACAAATGTAAACACCAATATCGGCATAAGTTGTTTTAAATATAGGAAAACCAAGATTTCCTGGTTTAAAATAAAATTTTTCCCAAAATCCGGGATTACAATGAGGAATGTGATGCTTACGATATTTACCCAAATATTTTCCGTCCGTATCAATAACAGCAGCAGTGTTGTAATATACGCCTGTTATTTCTTCTTCATAAATAGGAACAACTATTGCCATACTATGTTTTTTTGCCAACTCTTGAAATAATTTTGTAGTTGGACCTTCAGGAATTTTTTCAACAAGTGAATACCACTTTGTTTTCTGCTCTGCGCAAAAATATGGGCCATAAAAAAGTTCTTGCATACAAAGAATCTGCACACCTTTTTTTGCTGCTTCTTCAATCATTTTTACATGTTTGTCAATCATTGATTGTTTTATTTTATTAATCGGCTGCTCTGTTGATTCAGAAAGAGTAGCCTGAATTAATCCGCTTTTAACAATGTTTGCCATGCTGTTCCTCTTTATTATAAATTTCTTTATTTTTTTAAAACATGAGATACCGTAATAAATTCAAAATGGCTATTATGTCAAGCTGAATCTGTCTGCCGTAAAAGCAGGTTTGTTTCAGCATCATGATATTTATTAGCTCATCCAATTAGTTTTTGATTCATGGTCCCATTTGGTAGTTATTTTTTTTGGCTTTGTTAAAAATTCTATTGAACTTTTACCTGTTATATCACCAACACCGAACTTTGATTCATTCCATCCACCGAATGGTTCTCTTGGAACTGGAACACCAATGTTAACCCCAATCATTCCTGCACTGGCTTTTTCTGCAACATATTTAGATGCACCACCACTTTGTGTAAATATAGAGGCTGCATTTCCATACTGAGAATTGTTTTCAATTTCTAATGCTTCATCAATTGTTTCTGTCCGCATTATTGAAAGAACCGGACCAAAGACTTCTTCTTTGGCAATTTTCATTTCAGGTTTAACAAAATCAATTACAGTTGGACCAACATAAAAACCTTTTTCTTTTCCTTTAACTATAGCACCTCTTCCATCAACTAAAATTTTTGCACCTTGCTTTTCTGCTTCTGTAATATAATTTTCAATTCTTTCCTTAGCCGCTTTTGAAATTACTGCGCCAAGGTTTTCACCTGGAATAATTTTTTTTGCTTCTTCGCACAGCTTTTTAATTATATGATTTACAGCACCCACACCTACCATTGCAGAAGCAGCCATACATCTTTGTCCTGCACAGCCGGACATTGAAGCAGCAACATTAGAGGCTGTCATTTCTACATTTGCATCGGGTAAAACTATTAAATGATTTTTTGCTCCACCGAGACAAACAGCTCTTTTTAATTTTGATGTTGCTCTCATATATACAATTTTTGCAACCTTTGTTGAACCAACAAAAGTAACGCCGTCAATTCCAGGATGATCACAGATTGCTTCAACCATTTCTTTTTGTCCGTGAACAATATTTAAAACACCATTCGGTAAGCCAGCTTCTTTTAAAAGTTCAGCTAGTCTGTTTGCACTTAATGGAACTTGTTCGGATGGTTTTAGAATCATTGTATTGCCCAAAACCAAGGCGTTGGGTATTGTCCAATTGGGAACCATGTTTGGAAAATTAAAAGGAGTTATAGAAGCAATTACACCAACAGGATATTTTTCAATTCTACATTCAACACCTTTGCTCACTTCAAGAATTTCTCCTGATACTAGCTGGGGCATTGCACAAGCAAACTCAGTTAACTCTATACTTTTTAATACTTCTGCTTTTGCCTCTGAATAAGTTTTACCGTTTTCTTCACTTACAAGATTTGTTAATTCATCGGTGTGTTCTTCAAGTAGATTTCTATATTTAAAAAATACTTGTACTCGTTCTTTGATAGGTATTTCAGACCAGCTTTTGAAAGCCTTTCTTGCAGATTGAACAGCTTTATCTAATTCTGATGCAGAAGAAATAGTTACTTGTGAAATTATCAATCCATCTAAGGGAGAGTAAACATCCAGTGTTCCATTGCTACTAGATGTTAGTTCACCGTTTATATAATTTTTAACCACCGGATACTTCATAAAGTAGAACTCCTTGAAATAATCAATAATAAAAGAAACTTTTTGTGCAAAGGAATTAGAAAATAATGAGTTTTTATTAAACAAACAAAGTATTTAAATATAAATTATTCCTTTATAATTTGTAAAGATCATTCTACCACAGAGGAGACACGGAGTAAACAGAGTTAATAAATTTTCTCTGTGTAACTCTGTGGTAGAATAATTCCTCTGCTAAAATATTAAAGTAACTATTTTTACATAATCGGTTATGCTTTATCTTTTATTTTTTGTTTTATTATATGCTAACTAATATTTTATTTAAAACGGAGTTTGAATAATGAAAAAATTGAGTTTCTTATTTTTATTTTTAACAACAATTCTAACTGCACAAACAGATATTTATTTTACCAGCAAACCCTCGCTTTCACCCGATGGTTCTAAAATTGTATTCTCTTTTGATGGAGATTTATGGACAGTATCCAACAATGGAGGTCAATCATTACGAATTACCGCAATGCAAGGAGATGAAACTGATGCTTTATATTCTCCTGACGGAAAATTGATCGCCTTTACAGGGAGTGAAGATGGAAATCAAAATGTTTATGTAATGCCTGTAGGCGGTGGAGAAATAAAGCAACTTACTTATTACGATAGAAACGATGCTGTTTCTTCTTGGTCCTGGGATTCAAAATTTATTTATTTTACTTCAAACCGTTACAACAGAATGAGCACTTATAAAGTATCCATCTATGGTGGAAC
>PFVA01000240.1 GCA_002790365.1 Ignavibacteriales bacterium CG_4_9_14_3_um_filter_30_11 | reverse complement strand
CGGACGCAAGTCATCTACAATAATAAATAACACATTGGGTTTTGTTTCTACTTTCAGATTTTCATTTGTACTACAGCCGGTAAACATACTTGTAGATGTTGCCAACAAACCCATTCCCAAAAGAGTAGTATTTATTAGTGGTTTTGATTTTTTATTTAATAGCATTAAACTTCCTTATAGTTGTTATAGGAAACATTAATATAACAACTTTCTATCTTTCACCAAGTGTCAATTTTGTGTTTATAATTTTGCCAGCTCTTAAAAATTCAATTTCAATAACATCACCGGGTTTATGTAATTTTAGTAGATTAGAATAATCACTTAAATTATTAACATCTTTATTATTAAATTTAATAATCACATCACCTTTTTTTAATCCTGCTTTTTCAGCAGGTGAATCCGGTGAAACTCCTCCAACTTTTACTCCTTTTCCGGAAAAAGCAAAATCCGGAATTGTACCGGTATTTACTCTTCTTTCGGTTTTTTCTTTAACAGTTTTTGTAGTGTCTACTATGCCATCCTTTCTTACTCCCGTAAATGGCATCGGATTTTCTCTTTCAGTTAAATATTCCAAAGCTTCTTTTACAACAGTTGCAACTTTAACCATTCCGTCCGGATCAATTTTATCGAAAGTGTCTGTAGGCCTATGGTAATCGGTATTTGGTCCGCTGAAAAATTGAACAGAGGGAATACCGACATTAATAAAAGAAACCTGGTCGCTTGCATCAAGAGGCTGTGTCACCATATCAATTCCAACACCTGTCACATATTCAATGCCCATAAATATAAATTTCCATTCTCTTGCCGTATCACCATTAAGAATTAACAGTTTGTTTCCGAATAATCTGCCTACTGTATCTAAATTTAAATTTGCAAAAATATTTATAGGAGGAAATAGCTTGTAATTGTTTACAAAATATTTTGAACCAAGAAGTCCGGCTTCTTCACCGGTGAATGCAACAAAAATTACTGTTCTTGCAGGCTCAATAGAACCGGATAATATTTTTGCAAGTTCAAGCAAAACCGAAACACCGCTTGCATTATCATCTGCACCGTTATGAATTTTATTTTCATTACCTTTATGCACATCAGGCCAGCCTAAGCCCAAATGATCATAATGTGCAGATATAACTACTGCCTGATCTTTTAGTTTATTATTTGTTCCGGGAATTACTCCAATTATATTTTTAAAATTTATTTTACCATTTTTTCCTTTAACATTTTCTTGCCAAGATTGATAAAAACTACCGTAATCACCCCCCGGCAATAATCCGTATTCTTTAAATTTTTCAGAAATATATTGTGAAGCAGAATCCAATTCAGGAGTACCAAATCCTCTGCCTTTCAATTTATCAGATGCTAAATATTTTACATGCTGCTGCATTCTATCAGCAGAAAAAACCGGAGCCAAATATGCCAAAGCCTTATTGCTATTAAATTTTAATTCCGGAATATTTTCAGTTTCATCCAGTACAGAAACTAAAGGCGAATTAACAACCTGCCACTGACCTTTTGAAATATTTGTCGGTTCTTCTCCTTCAAAAGCTAAATAGCTGTATTTACCGTAATGAGGAAGTTTAGTAACCAAGCCAGTAACTACTTCTTCTTTGCCTATATCTAAAAGAAGAATAACAGCACTGGGATTATTTGGGTTTTTAATAGAAATAAAAAAACTATTATTAGTTTTTTGCAAAATATTTTTTTCAAAGTTTACCGTAGTTGCTTCAATACCGGAGTTATAAATTTTTATAGAATTATTAATTAACGAAGAAAATTTATTTTTAAAACTAAGAAGCAAGACGGCATTGTCTTTTGGAAGCTCATTTATCTCATTTTCATTTTTAATTGTAAATTTATTTTCGTTTCCTTTTATCCATTGTTCAACAAAAGACTTATAAAGAGGATAATTTGGAATTGTTGTATCAGGTAATACAATTAGCGTATTCTTTGCACCGTAAGCTTTAGAAAAAGAAGATGGGATTTCCTGTGAGTCAAGTCTTCTGAAAACATCAAACTGTGGGTCTACAATTATTTTTAATACATTGGAATTAAAACTGATATTTAATTGCTCTTGCTTATTATTGATGGTAAAAATTTTTATATATAAACTATCTTTTGTTTGAAAAGCAATTGGAATATCCATTGCAAAAGCGTCTTCGATTTGTATCTGATTTAATGAGAAGGACAGATTAAATTTTCCATTTTTTTCTACTTGAGAAATATTTGCAAGATTAAATTCAGGTGCTCCTTTTCTGGTTACCCATTGCTTAAAGAAATTTTTAAGGTCTAAATTTGTAACTTCTTCAAATGAAGTTCTAATATTATCAAATGATGCAATTTCAAATGAATACTTTCTGTTAAACGAAGCAAAAGATTTCTTAAAAATTTCATCGCCTACTTTTTTTCTAAGCATATGAAACATCATCAATGTCTTACCGTAACCGATTGCTTCACTCGGACCATCGTGACGCGAAATAAATTTTGAAATGGGGAAGTCATTTGATTCATTTACATAATCTGTAAATCTTTGCAGAGTTGACATACGATATTCAGCACCCTGACCTCTTTGTTCTTTAATCAAATGGTCAGCCATATAAGCAGTTAAACCCTCACACCAGTTTCCTTTTTTAAAATCAACATAAACACTGTTGCCCCACCAATTATGCAGAAGTTCGTGAGGGTATGAGGAATGAAGTATAAAGGGGAAGCGGATTATCTTTTCACCTAGCAATGTAAAAGAAGGCATTCCGTAACCTGTCTCCCAGAAATTTTCAACTAGAGCAAATTTTGCATAAGGATATTTACCGATAAGCAGGCGGTACATTTCTAAATATTGTGCGGTCGTTTCCAAATATTTATTTGCTAAGCCATCATCGGGTGTACGAAGAAATGCCATTGCTGTTACTGCGCCAACCGGATAACTATATTCAGTAAATTTTGCAGCTATTAAAAATATTTCTTCCTGTGGTGTGTCAGATTCCCATTTATCAAAATGAAAATTTTCACCTTCTTTATTTTCAGTTCTTTTTCCCTGACTTACAGTTTTCCAGTCTTTTGGTGATTTTACTGTTAAATCAAAAGTTGTTAACTCATCTTTAAATGTCGGCACCCAATAAGTAGAACCGGCAAGATAAACACCTTTTTTATCAATAATTCCTGTGGATTGACTGAAACCCCTTTGGTAATTTTCTTTACTCTGTTCAATGTCAGATTTTATTTCCCCCATATATCTAATCTTTAAGGATAGATCATCCATATAATTTTCCGGAAATATTATTTCATAATTTGTAAGAAGCAATTCTTTATATGGTTCTTCATTTTCTCTATCTATTCCAAGCCCAGAGGCCTTTACTGAATTCTGAACAATTTTAAGTTTTGCACCTGCTGATAAATTTTCAACTGTAAAATATTGATTAATTAAAAAAGATAGTCCTTTCTTTAATAATGAATTTGGGATTGTAATATTATCCTTAACTGTGATTAGGGAATTTTCAGGTTGTAATTCTACTTCTAAATTATGTTTTATAAAATTAGTTTGTGCATTTAATAGTATTAAATTAGTTACTAATACTAATATTATGGCTAATTTTTTTTTCATCTTTTACCTATAAATTCTATTTCAAAAAAATTATCTTATATATACTTCTACAGTATTCTTCACATCCAAATATTTCTTAGCAACAGCTTTAACTTCTTCCAATGAAACATTTTTTAAAGAAGTTAAAAATTTATTGTCATAATTAATATCATTATTAATGTATAAAGAATTACCTAAATAATATGCTTGGTTTATGCTGGATAGTCTTCTAAACATCATTCTGCCAAGGTACATATTAACAGCTTTTTTCAATTTTAAGCTAGTAATACTGTCAGCAAAATCTGTATTAAATAAATTAGGGAATTGCGTTATTAATTTATCTACATTTTCCGGTCTTGTGCCCATGTTTATAAAAAACATTGCTTTGCTACCTTCAATGTCTATACCTGCACTCATTCTGTAAGCTAGTCCTTGTTTTTCTCTTATATTAAAAACAATATCATCGCTTAATAATAAAGACAGAGCAAGTAATACAGGTTTTTCATTTTCTGCAATTTCTTTTTGGAAACCGAAATATAAATATGATTGTTCGCCTTCTCTCTCAATATCAATTTTAATTGGTTTAGAAATGGGTCTAAATTCTTTGGTGTATCCAAATCCGCTGAATTTATTATTGTAATTAGTAGAAACAAAAGAACTGAAATAACTATTTACTTCTTCTGCAGGCAAAGGTGAGACAACAGAAATTATCATATTAGCAGGAGTAAAATAATATTTCCCAAATTTTAACAGGTTTTCATAAGTTACAACATTATTTGTATCCGGATATTTATCCGATACATAAATTGTTTCATTTAATTTAGTATCAAATAAATCCTTGGCTTTGTTGCCTTGAGCCATCACTGCAATCATCCCTAATTTCTTTTTTGCTTTTTCATACTGATCTAAAGTTGGGATAAAAGTTTTAAATTCATTGTTTAGAAAATTAATTGCACCTTTAACATCTTTTGCCAATCCTTCTACTCGTATATATCCAAATGAAGGGTCTAAATAAATGTTATCCATTGGAATGTATGGATTGTCGTTAACAGTATAAGTAAATCCGAATTGAAGTGATTTTTCCTTAGCTTCGTTTGAATTTAGTCTATCTCCAAAAGCATCGTGCCAAATTTGTGAAGCATATTTTCCATATAAAGATTCGTAAGCTGATTTATATTTGAAAAGATAGTGAATAGCTAAAAGATTGCTTCCTTCAGCTTGTTTAATAATAATAGCAGGTTTTTCCATAGTTTCTTTAAATAACATAACATCTGAACTATCTTTACTATTATTTACAACATCTGTAGTAAAGGGATGTTCAACAATCATTGTGAAAACTTTTTTTATTTTCAGATTCATTAAATTATCTGCTGCAGTGTAATATCCTTTACCACTGTATGAGTTTAAGATTGATTCAATTCCGAATTTAGCTAATTGATCAGCATTAAATATTCCAAACATATGCGGCTTTTCTGTATTCTTATAAAAATTTGTGGAAGATTTTATAACTTCGTTTTCAATAATTTCATTGGATAAAGCAAAGTTGGTTGTTGAAAAAATTTTAGAAATTGATTTAGCTATTTCTGAAATATTGTTTTCATTATTCAATATTATGTTTACTTCAAGCAGATTTATTATAGGGGCAGTAACAACAGAAAATTTTACATCAGCAAAATCATTTGGAAACTCTTTTTTTAATACAGATTTAATCGTATCAGAATTATTGGATAAAGAAATATTACATAGTTCATAAAATTCTTGTAATTGGTTATTTGGCAGTTCAAAAAAGATTTGTAGTTGTGGGTTTTTACCTTTGTAAAATCTATGATAAATTTTTTGTAGCTCATTATTTTCTTTAAGTGGATTAAAACCTGTTGCCCAATTATTTAGATAAAGGTAATTTACATTTCCGGGAGAAGCTTTACCGTAAAATTCATTTAACCATTTTATCATTTCTTCTTTATTAAAATTACCTATTACATTTATGATTATATTATTTGGGACATAATAATTCTTGTAAAAATCGTATACATCATTCCTTTTCATATTTTTGATAGTTTCATAAGTTCCTAATGTCGGTAAAGAAAGTGCATGGTTTTTATAAATAATTGAGTTAACATTTCTTTCAACTTGGGCTTGAGGATTTGCCAAAGTTTTTGCTATTTCTTCCAGTACAATTCCTTTTTCTTTTTCAAATTTGTTTTCAGGTAAAATTGAATTAAAAAGCATTTCAGACTGTAATCTCATTCCATCTTTTATTTTATCAGATGGAGTAACCATCATAAAGTTTGTATAATATTCTGAAGTGTTAGCGTTATTATAACCACCAATTAAATCTGTTTCATCATATAATTGTTTTTGAGTCAAATTATCTGTGCCGTTAAACAATAAATGTTCAAGCATGTGACTCATTCCGCTTGTTGCAAATGTCTCATAGGCAGAGCCTACTTTAACAACCATATTTATTCCTACCATTGGAATATTATTTTTCTGGATAAGTAATACCTGAATTCCATTGTCAAGTTGGAAAACATAAACTCCTTTCGGTAATGAAGATTTATTAGTTTGAGAATTGACTGAAATTGTGAAAAGTATTAAAAAAGTAATAAAAAATAATTTTTTCATGATTTTTCCCTTTTATTAGAAGTGGGATAAAAAAGTAAATATAGATGAAATTAAGATCAAATTTAAGAAATAATTACTTCTTTATGTAATTATATAACAATTGAAAATATATTAATTTTAATGTTAAAGTATTATCTTGCAAATAATAAATCAATTTAAATTTAAAAGTTTTAACTAATATGAAAAAAACAATTCTTGCTCTTATCATTTTATTGCTCTCAGCTAATTCTTTCTCCCAAATTTCTCATTATCCTTTACCCGGAAGTGGAGAATTTAATGGTGGCTTAGGATTAAATTGGATTGATGGAAAATTACATTACGCAGTTCATTTAACACCTGAATTTACTTTTGATAAAATTGGTGTTGGGCTTGACTTGCAATTAAATTTTAATCAGGAGGGAAAACTAAGAACAGAAGACTTTAATGAATTTTCTGACTATGTAAGTGTTATAAGATATTTAAGATACGGTGAGAAAGGTGATCCGGCATACATTAAACTTGGTGCTTTAGATTATTATACTTTAGGTCATGGTTCAATAATGTATAACTATTTTAATTCACCTATTTACGATTCAAGAAAAGCAGGTTTAGTCTTTGATGTAAGTTTCAGCAAATTTGGAGTTGAATCTATATACTCAAGTTTTGGTGAAGCAGGTATTATTGGTGCAAGAGTTTTTTTAAGACCTTTTCAATTTACCAGTCAAGAAAGTATACCCATTATTGGACAGCTTGAAATTGGCGCAACTGTTACAGGAGATTTTCATGATGAAGCTGGAGTTATAGCAGGGACTTATTCTTTACCAAATAAAATATTTACACCAACCATAGATGAAGGACCAATTAAAATAATAGGACTCGATATCGGTTTACCTGTTATTTCAACAAATAATTTTAATTTAACTCTGTATGCTGATTATTCTAAGATTATAAATTTTGGATCAGGAGTTGCTACAGGATTTTTATTTAATGTAAAGAATTTAGGATTGTTAAAATTATCCGGAAAATTTGAACGCCGATTTAATGGTGAACATTACCTTCCATCATATTTTAATGCACTATATGAGATTGAACGATTTAGTCTAAATGCTACAAACGGATCATTAAAAAGTAAAGCTAGTTTATTAACTGTAAGAAATGCTTCTGACAATGGTGTATTTGGAGAACTTGGAGCTGATATAGCTGGATTATTTTATGTGAAAGGCAGTTACCAGAGATTAGACAAAACGCCAAACAGCGGGATACTTCATTTTAGAACACAAATAAATCCTGAAGATGGATCATTTGTAATAAGAGCCGGATATGATAAAATAAATATTGGTAATGAAACATCAATATTTAAATTAGATGACAATTCTCTTTTTTATTTTGAATATGGATATAAAGTTGCAAAATATGTACTTGTTTCTATGCTTTATAGTTGGACTTACACCCCAATTAGAAGCAGTAATGATGAAATAATCGACTATGTCACACAAAAGAGAATTGAGCCAAGAATTTCTTTTATTATTCCACTTTAATTATTGAAGTGTAAAGAAAATAATTTTACCATCATAATTAGAGATTAAAAATTCTCTGTCATTTATCTGTTGAATTGTGTGCAGTGCTGATGAGCCTAAAAATAATAATGGAGATATATTATAATTTTTATCTACCAAATATAGTATTCCGTGATCTGTAGTTATTAAAAAATTTCTATTGAATTCAATAGGTCTATTTTTTGTAATCTCTTCACCTAAATTCATTTTTAATTTTTTATAAATACCACCAGTTTTGGAATAATAGAATGATAAATTTTTTTTCTCATCAAAAGCTATAACCGTTCTGCCTGTAGAAGATAATCCAATTGAAAGATTTGGATTACCTTTTGATATTGTCAAAAGAGTTGTACCCAATAATAGATCTATCTTATAAATATTTCCTTCAGAAGTACTTATATAAATATTTCCATCATCACTAATTGGATTGGAAAAATCTGTTATTAAATCTTTTGTTTTCTTTGGTTTCCATTTCCAATATAACACACCGGTTCTGTCATCAATTGAATGAACACAGCCATCTTTGCTTCCATAAATAATTCTATTGTTAACAGATAATGGTTTAGTAATTATTTCAGAGTTAGAGGGATTGTTACTCCAAACCAATTCCAATTTATCTAAAGTGTAGCAATAAAATGTTCCGTCTTTAGAACCGACAATCACAGCATCGGTTTCAAGTCCGTAGAAATCAATTTTAGTTTTTAAAATCTCTGTTGTAAGCACACCATCAATTCCAATGCTCTGAATTATTTGACCGGTTTTTGAATTAATAGTTAGTAAATCACCATCGATTGTTGCTGCAACAAGTACTCCATTAATAATTGTTGGTTTGCTTATAATTTTGCTTCCAAGATTATGAGTCCAAATTATCTTAGCATTTTCATCTAAACAGAAAATAATTCCATGTTGGTTTATTACAAAAGATTTGCTGCTGTCAATAAGTACATTATTGGGAGTGTAGGTATTAAGATCTTTCTGCCAAAGGATTGAAAATTTTAGATCTGATTTTTTATTCGGTTGTGTAATGGAGTAATCTATAAAATCTAGTGAGTCTTGGGGTATAAAATAAAAAGTGTTGTCAATTGACTTATCATCTATTGTTAAGGAATCATCTTTAATGTATACAATATTATAACTTTTTTTTTCTTCAGTAATAAAAATTCTTACATCTTTTCCTGATAATAAATTTTTTAACTTTAATGAATTATCAATTTTAGGAAATGGATAATTTAAATAGATGAAAATCTTTTGAATCTTTGGGAAAGATTTTAATTGATCTGAGACCCAATTTAGCTCACTTGGTGTTATATGGGCAAAATTATTCAGCGGATATTTTTGACATCTGAGGCCAATATGTAAAACGGATTTATCATTAAAAATAAAATGATCTTTCTTAAAAATATTTTTGTAATCTGTACCAAGTGATAATGATCTTTCAATATCATTAATTCCTGGCAATAAATAATATTTTACAGATAAACTTTCTAATTGGGTTTTGACTTCCTCAAATTCCTCCAAATAACCATTTATTGAAATATTTCCTGAAATTATTAAAAATTTTATATCCTTGTTATTATTTATTAATTTTAAGTTCTCATTAAATTCATTATTTGTGTTGTCAATATTATAATTGATATTATTAAACCAAGCAAAACTACTCGTTTGTGCATTTATTGAGGTAAAGATGCTTATAAAAAAAAGAATTGTTGTAAATTTATTTTTCATTGTTATAAAAATTTAATACTTATTTTATAAACTTAAAAATTGATATAGTTCCAGCGAATTTAATTTCATAATAAAAAAGCTTTTTAATTAAATTTGGAAACATTTTTAAGTATTGAATTGTCTAATCCTATTAGTTTCAAAAAGTAATTACATTAAAAAATCAACAAAGAGGTTTAATTGTGGATATTACACTAATTAAAGAAAAAATCAAAAAAGAAAGTGCCTTTATTGACCTGCTGATTCAGGAAATTAGTAAAGTTATTGTCGGGCAAAAAGATATGGTTGAAAAACTTATTGTTGGTTTGCTTGGTAATGGGCATATTCTTTTAGAAGGTGTACCGGGACTTGCAAAAACACTAGCAATAAAAACTTTATCATCGGCTATGAAAGCAAAATTTCAACGCAT
>PFVA01000232.1 GCA_002790365.1 Ignavibacteriales bacterium CG_4_9_14_3_um_filter_30_11 | reverse complement strand
TGAGTAAAGAAAAAAGCAGACCAACATGGGACGAGTATTTTTTGAAGCTTGCAATGCTTGCCTCGGAAAGATCAACTTGCCCAAGAATGCATTGTGGTTGTATTTTGGTTAAGGATAGGTTTGTTCTTGCAACTGGCTATAACGGATCAATTCCTCATCAACCCCACTGTGATGAAGTTGGATGTTTAATAGTTGAAAACCATTGTGTTCGAACAAATCACGCTGAAATCAATTCCTTGGTGCAGGCAGCAGTTCATGGAATATCGATTAAAGGTTCTACTGCTTATATTACAAACATGTCCTGCACAACCTGCTCAAAAGCGTTAATTGCTGCAGGAATTAAAAGAGTAGTTGTTTTTTCTGATTTTCACGACACACTTGCTACAAAATTTTATACTGAGTCCGGAATTGAAATAACAAAAATGGATATGCCTGAAAGAGAAATTAAATATGACTTAAAAAGTTATATTTCAGCTAAAAAAACAGACAAATCAATGTAAAAAAAAATATAAAATTTTTTTCTTGCTAATACTACACTCATTTATTAGTTTACTCCGTAAGTTAAACTTCAACCTAACACAAACATTTATTAACAAACTATCGGAGGTCTTTGATGCATACAAAAAAATTCTGGATCACTTTCGTTGTGGTTTTCGTGGTAATGGAGGTTCTGGGTTACCTGATTCATGGTGTAATTCTTGCAGAAACATATGCAGCTGAACCACTAAAGAGTATTTTCCGTTCAGAGGAAGAAATGATGAGCATGATGTGGGTTATGTATTTAATGGATTTAGTATGGGCTTATTTCTTCGTCTTCTTCTTTGCTAAAGGTTATGAAAACAAAGGAATTGGTGAAGGTTTGAGATACGGGTTATACATTGGTCTGTTTTTTAATCTTGTATTTTCATACAGTTCGTATGCAATATATCCATTAACTTATGGAATAGTTTTACAATGGTTTATCTATGGATTAATTGTAAGCTTGATTTTAGGTGTTGTTGCATCTTTTACTTTCAAACCTGTTGCAGCTAAAACAGAATAATGGGAAAAAACTGAATATTGATGGCTGTCTAAATTGACAGCCATTTTCTTTTAAATATGCAAAAATACTAGGCAACAGAACTTAAAAGTTCTTCATCAACAACTTTTTTTAAGGTCTCTTTTGGTAATGCACCGGCAGCCATTTGTGGTTTACCGTCTATTGGAATAAACAATAACGAAGGAATACTTCTAATACCAAAAGCACCGCCAAGTTCTTGTTCCTCATCAGTGTTAACCTTATAAAAATTTACCTTACCTTTATATTCTTCTGATAGTTCATCTATAATTGGACCAACAACTTTACAAGGTCCGCACCAAGGTGCCCAAAAATCTACAACGCATGGTAATTCACCTTCAAACTTCCATTCTTTATTTTTTTCGTAATCAAAAACTTTTTTTAAAAAAGTTTCTTTGGTTAAATGTTCTGCCATATTCTTCTCCTGTAAATAATTTCTGTTTTTAATTTAACATGTAATGCTTAAGAATATAAAAGGATTCAGAAAACACAATTAATTATAGCTATTATTTCAAAAAAAAGACAATCGATTCTTTCTGAATAAACAATAATTATTTTTTATTTTACTTTAGCAATAGAATTGATGTATAACTGTTTTTTGTCGGTTGAGTTTTATTTTTCTAAACTTATTGTCCGCCAAATGGTGTCCCGAGAATACCGACAGCAAGTTCTGCCCAAATTAGAAAGAGCGCAGTCAAAAGAACTATACAGATGGCAATTCGGTATTTAATTTTATCCCAAAAAATTCATTTCCAATGAATTTTTTGCCGAAGGCCGCTCATAAAATGTTTTTATAAAACATTTTATATAGCGGGGTTAACCCATGGCAATTTGTA
>PFVA01000045.1 GCA_002790365.1 Ignavibacteriales bacterium CG_4_9_14_3_um_filter_30_11 | reverse complement strand
TTAACAACCTTTCTATCTCTGCTACAAACACAGATTTATCATGGTAGCCAATAAAACTGTTTATAATATTTCCATTTTGGTCAATTACAAAAGTTGTCGGAATTGCTTCTATTCCACCGTAATTATTTACTATTTCATTGTTAGCAAACAAAACAGGATAATTCATTTTATACTTTTCCATAAATGGAGCTAAATCATTTTTTGTATCTGTGTCAAGTGAAACACCTAATATTTGCAATTCGGATTTATATACTTTTTGAAGTTGTACAAAATTTGGAATTTCTTCTCTGCAAGGAGGACACCATGTAGCCCAGAAATCAACAATTACAATCTTCCCTTTATAATCAGATAACTTAACTTTATTTCCCTTAGTGCTTTCTAATTCAAAATCCGTTGCTTTAACACCATCATCCTTTATTTCATTTTTTACGAGTTCAGCCTTTGCAATAGGTGTTTGTATTTTTGTTTTATTTTCACATCCAATAATTACGATAGTTGTAAAAAATAATATCCATAATAAACTTTTTAACTTCATTTTTACTCCTGTTAATCTAGTTATTAATTGTATTTGTTGTAGTAGAACTATAGTCCGGAGGATATGGTCCTTGTTCAGCCGGTTCATTTGTATTATTTATAATAAAAAATATTATTAATATTATTATAACTAATGTAGTCCAAAATGTATTTAGATATTTAGGATCCAATAAATGTTTTTTGGGTTGAACATTTTTGCCAATTTGATTTTTCTTTTTGTTTTTCTTTGACATAAAATTCTTTAATCTCTTATTTAGATGAATAACAATTAATTTGGATTCTAAAATAAGAAAAATTTTGATTGAATTGTTTGATTATGTATTTAACATTGTAAAGAATGGAATAGTTCGGTATTTATTGTCAGTTATATTACAAAGACAAAAAAAACAGCCAAATAAATTTGGCTGTTTTTGTGATAAAGACATTAATAATATCTTACAGACTGACCTTTAGGTTTCCCTTTCAATCTATATACAAGATAAGATGCTGCAATCATCACCCCCACGAAACCAAAAAATATTCCTACTGCTGTAAGAACTAGTGATGATAAGTTCATTGCGTTAGCCCTCCATATGAATGAAAAAAGTGTATAAATCATAACACCGTGTTTTTAAATTCGGTATTATTTTCAAGAAGAACATAACATGTAGAAAGCGAGTTGTAAACGAGAATAGACCCAGCGTCAACATAATTCGTCAAGAGTTATTATTTTATCGATAAGAGGTTTTATAATTAGAGTTGAATTTTAAAACTTATGCTGTTGCTCCACCGCAACTTGATCCTGCACCTGCTGTACATCCAAAACAATGATTCCCGACAACAATTTTTCTGTTTTGGAGAGAATCGTTTTTAAAATTTTTTATGTTTTTGGGTAAACCATTTATAAACCCCATCTCAAGCATTTGATTAAAATCACAATCATATAAACTACCTTCCCAACCAACCGATATCATGCTTCTGCACATAACTTGCTGTGCTGCTATTGGATTGAATGCAGAAATTAATTTATTCATATATCCCAAATAATTTTTTGTTTCAATCAGATAATCCAAAAATCTGCTTATAGGTAAGTTGGTAATTGTAAACAGATTATTAAAAGAAATATCAAACTTATTTTTTAATTCTCTTTTATAATCTTTTTCAAGTGCTTCCTGGTTTGGAGGAAGAAATGCACCAATAGGATTGTAAACTAAATTTATAACTAATCCACTGCCTTCTTTTCCGTATCCCAAATCATTTAATTTTTTTAATGCTAGTATTGATTGATTAAAAACCCCCTCACCTCTTTGTTTGTCCGTGGTTGAAGCTGAATAATATGGAAGAGATGAAATTACTTCAATATTATTCGAAGCTA
>PFVA01000172.1 GCA_002790365.1 Ignavibacteriales bacterium CG_4_9_14_3_um_filter_30_11 | reverse complement strand
GTGATGAAAACGATAAAACAGAAGCTGAGTTAGAGAATCCTGATAAAATCAAAAAATTTCATGGCATTGTTTATAAATCAAAAGCAATGGATAACATTGTAAAATTGATTGGGAAAGTTGCACCTGAAAATGCTAATGTATTAATTTTTGGTGACAGTGGAACAGGTAAAGAACTTGTTGCAAATGCAATTCATAATCTAAGTAAAAGAAATAAAAATAATTTTGTTGCTGTAAACTGTGGTGCTCTTTCTGATACCTTGCTTGAAAGTGAGTTATTCGGTCATGTAAAAGGAGCTTTTACAGGGGCTGTGGCTGATAAAAAAGGTAGGTTCGAATTAGCAGACAATGGAACAATTTTTTTGGATGAGATTGGTGAAATAAATGAGAGTTTTCAAGTAAAATTATTGCGCGTTATTCAATCAGGAGATTACGAAAAAGTTGGCTCCTCTTCTCCAAGTCATACCGATGTAAGAATTATTGCTGCAACAAATAAGGATTTAGAAAATTTAGTTAAAGAAAAGAAATTTAGAGAAGACCTGTTTTACAGATTAAATGTTATTAAAATTTCTATTCCATCTCTTCAAAAGAGGAAAGAAGATATACTCCCAATTGCTAATGATTATTTATTAAAAGAATCTGAAGGGATAAAATTATCAGGAGCTGTTGCTAATGCGTTGATTGAAAATAATTGGAAAGGTAACATAAGAGAACTTCAAGGTGTTTTGAAGAGAGCAATAATTTTCACAAAATCTTCAAATAGAAATTTGATTCAATTATCCGATCTCCCTTCCGAAATGGTAAAAGCAGTAAAAATAAGTTTTGATGAATTGGTAATTGAATCATTAAGGGAAAAGCAATTTTCATATTCGTCAATTTCTGATACTGCTAAAGAATTGGGAGATGTAAACAGAACAGTTGTCTCTGAAAATTTTAGAGGCATTTGTTTTAAGTGTTATGTTGAAAATGAATTTAATTTAGAACAGACTGTAAAAAAAATATCAGGTATGGAAGACAAAGGATCTATTGATGCAGTAAGAAGTAAATTAAATTTATTTTTGGAAAACTTAAAAACTGATATTGAAGATTCAGGATTAAAAGATTTAGAAGACATCAAAAGAAAATTCAAATCAAAATATAAAAACCTGCCCCAAAAATTCCACACTTATTTAGATGAAGTGATTAAGTATTTATTAAAATGAGTTGTTAAAAACCGGTTCAGAGTTTTGATTTGTCTTTATAATCTTCGGAATAAATTCTGAAGTTAATAAAATAATCTAATTGTATTCATCCCAGCTTTTTATGTGTAGTTCATCTTCTTTATAACGCGAAAGTGCTTTCACAAAGCGGTCTGCAACCTGAACATTATTTATCAGGTTAATATTTAAGTCAATGGATTTTCTTCGTATTAAATAATCACTTTTAATTTCTTTTAAGTCTGTTCCTTTTGGAATATTTATCACAAGATCTATTTTACCCTCATTTAGATAAGTTAGCACATTGGGTTCTTTCTTCTCTAATGGCCAATGAAGAATTGTTGCATCCATTCCGTTTGCTTTTAGAAAATCAGCCGTTCCCTTAGTTGCGTAGAATTTTAAACCCATTACATATAATTTTCTTGTGACAGGTAGAAGTAGTGCTTTTTGTTTTAAATTTCCTGTTGAGAGCATAACTCCTTTTTTAGGAATACTCAAACCGGTTGAAAGAACACTTTTCAAAAATGCTTCGTTAAAATCATCGCCTAAACAAGCCACTTCGCCGGTTGAAGCCATTTCAACTCCAACTACCGGATCTGATCCTTTCAATCTTGAAAAAGAAAACTGTGAAGCTTTAACACCCACATAATCAACATCAAATGATGATTTACTTATTTTAGGTACCTTTTCACCAAGCATTAGTTTTGTCGCAATATCTATAAAATTTACTTTTAAAACTTTAGATACAAACGGAAAACTGCGTGAAGCTCTAAGATTGCATTCAATCACTTTTACTTCATTGTCTTTGGCAATAAACTGAATATTAAATGGGCCGGTTATTTTTAATGCTTCTGCAATTTCTTTTGTTACTATTTTAACTCTGCGCATTGTTTCCAGGTAAGTTCTTTGTGGGGGCAGAACTATTGTTGCATCTCCGGAATGTACACCGGCATTTTCAACATGTTCTGATATAGCATAACAAAATAATTTACCGTTTTCAGCAACAGCATCAACATCAATTTCTTTTGCATCTAAAATAAATTTACTTATTACTACAGGGTGTTCTTTACTTATCTCAGCAGCTTTTTTCAGAAATTTTTCAAGATGTTTATCGTTAATAACAATGCTCATTGCAGCACCGCTTAAAACATAACTCGGTCTGATAAGCACAGGATACCCGACTCTTTTTGCAAATTCTTTGGCTTTGCTTAAACTGGTTAATTCTTTCCAATCAGGTTGATTAACTTTTAGGTTATCCAATATTTTAGAAAATTTATTTCTATTTTCAGCATTGTCAATATCATCCGGAGAAGTGCCTAAAATGGGTATATCTACATTGTGTAATTTCATTGCAAGATTGTTTGGTATCTGCCCGCCCATAGATATGATTACACCTTTTGGCATTTCTTTATCATATATATCCAATATTCTTTCAAATGAAAGTTCTTCAAAATATAATTTATTACAAATATCATAATCCGTACTTACAGTTTCGGGATTATAATTTATCATAATTGTTTTATAGTTGAGTTTGTTCAGTGTTATAACAGCATTAACGCAGCACCAGTCAAATTCAACTGAAGAACCAATTCTGTATGAACCGCTTCCAAGAACAAAAATTTGATTTTCATCTTTAAGCGGAATATCATTTTCTTTACCATGATATGTGAGGTATAAATAATTTGTTTGTGCCGGAAATTCAGCGGCAAGTGTATCAATTTGTTTTATAACAGGAATTACATTTAATGCTTTCCTGTATTTTCTAACTTCAAATTCACTTGAATTAGTAAGCAAAGCGATCTGCAAATCTGAAAACCCATTTTGTTTTGCTTCTTGCATTAAATCAGTAGTAATACGGTTAAGCTTTTGTTTTTTTAATTTTGATTCTGTTAAAACAATATTATGCATTTTATACAAAAACCATTTAGTGATTTTTGTTAGCTCGTGAATTTTTTTAACAGAATATCCTTTCTTAAGTGCTGTAGCAATTGCAAAAATTCTATTATCGGTTGGTGTTGATAATTCTTCGTCTAAATTTTTGAAAGTAATTTTATTAACTGCAAAACCTTTCATTCCAATGTCCAGCATTCTAATGGCTTTTTGCAAAACTTCTTCAAATGATCTGCCCAAAGCCATAACTTCGCCGACTGATTTCATCTCCGATCCAATTCGCGTATTTACCTGGCTGAATTTTTGAAGATCCCATCGTGGGAATTTTAAAGCAACATAATCCAATGCCGGTTCAAAGCAGGCAGATGTTTCTTTTGTAATTATATTTTCTACTTCATTAAGTGCATAGCCCAAAGCAAGTTTTGTTGCTATAAAGGCAAGAGGGTAGCCTGTAGCTTTAGATGCCAAAGCAGAACTTCTGCTTAATCTGGCATTTACTTCAATAATTCTATAGTCGTCAGAGTTTGGGTCAAGTGCATATTGAATATTACACTCACCGATAACTCCAAGATGTCTGATTAATTTTATTCCGATAGATCTGAGTTTAAAATTTTCTGCTGCTGATAAAGTTTGAACTGGCGCAATAACTATACTGTCTCCTGTATGAATGCCCATAGGGTCAACATTTTCCATTGAGCAAATAGTAATACAGTTATTGTGTTTATCCCTAACAATTTCATATTCAACTTCTTTCCAGCCGTAAAGTGATTCTTCAATTAAAATTTGATTTGTAAACCGGAATGCCTTTTCAGCTTTTTCAATTAATTCTTTTTTATTCTTTACAATTCCCGAACCTAAACCGCCCAGTGCATATGCTATTCTTACCATCACAGGGAATTTTATTTTTTCAGCTGCTTCAACTGCTTCTTGTATATTGTGTGCAGTTTTATTTACAGCAGTTTTTAATTCGACCTCTTTTACTTTTTTATCAAATCGTAATCTGTCTTCAGTATCTTGAATAGTGGAAACAGGTGTTCCCAAAATTTTTACACCGTTTCGTTTTAAAATTCCTTTTTTGTAGAGATCAACCCCAACATTTAAAGCTGTTTGTCCGCCAAACTGTAAAAGAATACTGTCTGGTTTTTCTTTTTGGATTATTCTTTTTACAAAATTTGTTTTTATCGGAACAAAATAAACTTTATCGGCAAAATCTGATGAGGTTTGTATTGTTGCAATGTTAGGATTTATTAATACTGTTGAAATTCCATCTTCTTTTAATGCTTTAATTGCCTGGCTTCCTGAATAATCAAACTCGCCGGCCTGTCCTATTTGTAAAGCTCCTGAACCTAAGATCAAAACCTTTTTTGGCATTCCTTTTTTTATCATTTTAATGCCCTCAGAAATAAGTCAAAAATAAACTCTGTATCATCCGGACCCGGTGAAGCTTCAGGGTGAAATTGAGCAGCAAAAAAAGGTTTTGAAATATGTATTATCCCTTCATTTGTTCCGTCATTTTCATTTATAAACCATTCTCTCCAATCCAGAGGAAGTGTATCTGTGTTTACTGCATAGCCATGATTTTGAGATGTTATGTAGCATTTTCTTGTGCCTAACTCATTGCATGGCTGATTGTGAGATCTGTGTCCGTATTTTAATTTATAAGTATCTGCCCCAATGGATAGAGCAATAACCTGACTTCCTAAACACACACCCAATAATGGAAATTCTTTTTTGATCGCCTTTTTAACATTCCTAATAGTTTCTTTGCACATTTTGGGATTACCCGGTCCGTTTGAAATTATTACACCGTCAACTTTTTCATTTGTAAAATCATAATTATGTGGTACTCTTAGAATGGAAATATTTCTTCTTAAAAAAGCTTGAATAATATTATTTTTTGTGCCGCAGTCAACAAGCACTATTTTTGTCTTTCCCTTTTTATATTCAATAGGTTTTTTCACACTTACCTGAGAAACTAGATCCAGATCATTAATATCTTCAAAATCAATTTTCTTTTTATTATTGATGATTATCTTCCCTGGCATAGTTCCACTTTCTCTTAATTTTCGGGTGAGTTGCCTCGAGTCAATCCCAAATATTGCAGGTACTTTTTCCTCTTTTAACCAATCAGAAAGTGAGCGTTTTGCATTCCAATGAGAAAAGTTTTCAGAATATTCTGAAACAATTAGTGCTCTGCAGTGGATATTATCAGATTCAAAATATTTTAAAAGATCATTTTCTTTTTCCTTATCCGGCACGCCATAATTACCAATAAGCGGGTAAGTCATAACTAATATCTGACCTCTGTAGGAAGGATCTGTTAAAGTTTCAGGATAGCCGACCATACCGGTGTTGAAAACTACTTCACCGTTAGTTTCGGTTTCAAACCCAAAACTTTTTCCTATAAATTCACTGCCGTCTTTAAGTATTAGTTTTGCTTCTTTGTATTTCATAGTTTGTGAATCACTATATAAAAAAATAGCCACTCAATGAGTGGCTGTAATATCATAAATGTTTTCTTCGGCTATTATTTTTAATTCTTGGTGTAAGATAGATATCACTTTTGAAATTTTGGGTGAAATATAAAGTAAAGTGATAATATTAACAAATTAAAAATACACAAACCTAAATTTGTCATCTGTTTGATATTATTATAATTTTACAGTTACTATAATTCACAATAAAATCTTGGACTAAATAATGAAAATAATAAATGATAAAAGTAATAGTGTGTTTGTAACGGAAGTAGATGGGAAAGAAGCATATTTGCGTTATACGATGAAAGGAGAAAATGTAATTGATTTTATCTATACTTATACACCACCTGAATTAAGAGGAAATGGTCTTGCTGAAAAAATTGTACGAGAAGGTTTCCTATTTGCAAAAGGAAGTAAACTTAAGGTAATACCGACCTGTCCGTATATAATGTATTTTCTTTCCAAAAATGAAGAATTTAAAGATCTTTTGAATTGATCTTATTACTTTTTATTAATTTTTACTTGCTCAGTAATAGTATTTATTCTTATTATTCAATTCGCTTTCCTTAAACTATTGGAGAAATTAAAATGAAAAAAAATATGATGTTATTAATATTATTTTCACTTTTTTTAAGTGCTTGCAGTTTAAATCAAAGTAAAATTGAATATCCCAAACCCCCAAAAGAAGATGTTAAGGATAATTATTTTGGAACAGTTGTTAACGATTCCTACAGATGGATGGAAAATGATACAAGCCAAGCTATAAAAGATTGGGTTGAGACTGAAAATAAAATTACTTTCGACTATTTAAGCAAAATTCCATTTAGAGATAAAATAAAAGAAAGATATTCCAAGCTTTTTAACTATCCTAAATTTTCTGCTCCTTTTAGAGGAGGTAAAAATTATTTCTTCTTTAAAAATGACGGGCTCCAAAATCAAAGTGTTCTCTATATTCAAAAAGGATTGGATGGCAAACCTGATTTATTTTTAGACCCTAATAAATTAAAAAGTGACGGTACAGTTGCATTAAGTAATTATTCTATTTCTAAAAACGGGAAATATTTTGCATACGGTACGGCATCGGGCGGATCTGATTGGAATGAGTTTTATGTGATGAATGTTTCAGCAAAAGAAAAATTAAATGATCATCTTAATTGGATAAAATTCTCCGGTATTTCATGGTATAAAGACGGATTTTTTTACAGCCGTTTTCCAAAACCTTCAAAGGGGAAAGAATTAACAACTGCTAATGAATATCATTCAGTTTATTATCATAAAATTGGTACAGATCAGAAAAATGATAAAATGATTATTGGTGATAGAAATAATCCTAAAATGACATTTTATGCTCAAACTACGGAAGATGAAAGGTATCTTATAATTTACTCTTCTAAAGGTACAAGCAATAATGCTTTGAGTGTAAAAGATCTTTCTGCTAATTCTAAATTTAAAACCATGGTAGCTGATTTTGAAAATAATTATAATGTTATTGATAATGTCGGGAATAAACTTTTAGTTTTAACCGATAAGAATGCACCCAAAAATCAATTGGTTTTAATTGATCCAAATAATCCAAATGAAAAAAATTGGAAAGTAATAATACCTGAGAATGAAAATGTGTTAAGGTCAGTAGACATAATTGGCGGAAAAATTATTGCCAATTATATGAAAGATGCCAGCACACATATTTATATGCATTCAATGGAAGGAAAATTAGAAAATGAAATTAAGTTACCTGCAATTGGTACTGTAGGTGGATTCTCAGGCAAAAAAAATGACGATATCGCATTTTATACTTTTACTTCTTTCACATATCCTTCATCAATTTATAAATTTGAAGTAAACAAAAACAAGTCATCACTTTATCAACAACCCAATATTGATTTTGATTTTTCACCTTATGAAACTGAACAAGTTTTTTATAAGAGCAAAGATGGTACAAGTATTCCTATGTTCATCGTTCATAAAAAGGGAATTAAAATGGATGGAAGTAATCCAACCTACCTTTATGCTTATGGAGGTTTCAATATCAGCTTAACTCCCTCCTTTAGTTCATCCAGACTTATCTGGCTCGAACAAGATGGAATTTTTGCAATGCCTAATTTACGCGGTGGCGGTGAATATGGCGAAGCCTGGCACGAAGCCGGAACTAAATTAAAAAAACAAAATGTTTTTGATGATTTTATTTCTGCTGCTGAATATCTAATTAACAATAAATATACTTCACCTGAAAAATTAGTTTGTGCCGGTGGTTCAAACGGTGGACTTTTAATTGGTGCTACAATTAATCAAAAACCTGATTTGTTTAAAGTTGCTTTACCTGCTGTTGGTGTTATGGATATGCTTCGTTTCCATAAATTTACTATTGGGTGGGCTTGGGTTTCTGATTATGGTTCAAGCGATGATTCATTAGAATTTGGTGCATTGTATAAATATTCTCCTTTACATAATATTAAAAGTGATTTAGATTATCCTGCTGTATTAGTAACTACAGCTGACCATGACGATAGAGTAGTTCCCGGACATTCATTTAAATATACTGCTACTTTACAGGAAAAATATAAAGGAAACAATCCTATCTTAATAAGAATAGGCGTTCGAGCAGGGCACGGAAGCGGTAAACCTACTACTAAAATAATTGAAGAACAGGCAGATATTTATTCATTTGTATTTTATAATTTAGGTATGGAGCCTAAATATTAATTATGTTAGAAAAAGCAACATTTGGTGCAGGGTGTTTTTGGGGTGTGCAGGAAGAGTTTGATAAATTAAATGGTGTTATCAAAACTATGGTGGGATATTCAGGCGGACACTCTGAAAATCCAACCTATAAAGTAGTTTGTTCAGGTAATACAGGGCATGCTGAAGTTTTACAAATTGAGTTTGATAATGAAATAATATCATATGAAGAATTATTAAAAACTTTTTGGAATATTCATAATCCCACAACGCCCAATAGACAAGGACCTGATGCGGGTTCACAATACCGTTCAATAATTTTAACTCAAAATAAACATCAAGAAGAAATTGCATTAAGAGAAAAAAAATTACTGGAAGATAAAGGCAAATTTAATTCTAAAATTGTAACAGAAATCGTTCCTTTTGAATCATTTTTTGAAGCTGAAGATTATCATCAAAAATATTATAAAAAAAATAAATTGTTTTAATAAATGATAAATATGACTAAAATATTTTTATTCGCAATATTACTATTATCAGTACACTTTATTGATATTGTGTCAGCTCAGACTGATACAATTAATGTAATAAAAGAACAAGTAAAGTTTGAAACAGATGATGGCTATAGTATTAGTGCAGTAATCGGTAAACCGGAAAATATAGAAGAAGATTTACCCGGAATTATTCTTATTCATCAAGGAGGATCTAGTAAAGAAGAGTGGGGGAATTTTTTTGATGAACTTGTTAAACAAAAATATATTGTTCTAGCTTACGATGTTCGTGGGCACGGTGGTTCAGATAAAGTTGGAAATATTTATGCTTTGTTTAATGATCCAAACTTAGCTCCTCACGATCTTTTTGCTGCTTTTGAATATTTAAAAAATAATGATAATTTAGATGCAGATAAAATTGCAATTATTGGTGCATCCATCGGAGCTAATTTAGCTTGTGTCGGAGTAACTAAATTAAATATTAAAACTGCTGTTTCTATTTCTGCAAAAACTTCTGCTGTTGAAAACTTAAATGGAAGCAAAGAGTTAAATTTAAAATCTATATTTTTTATTGCATCAACAGGTGATCAAAATGGTAAAAGAGTAGAATGGGCAAAGGAATTGTATGATAAGACCGAAGAACCCAGAAAAATAGAAATAGTTTCTAATTCTTCTGCACATGGTGTAAGTATATTTAAAGATAAGCCTCAAGTTAAAAATGAAATAATTGAATGGCTTAAAGAAACTTTATGATATAACTGTAAAATTCTTAATAATTACTTCCCATTCTTAGGTCTATTTTAATGAATTCTATTTATGACCAATGGGAAATTTTATAATGACTTTAAACAAAACTTCAAAAAATAACTCCTCTAATAAACTTATTCCTCGAAATGAATTAATACAAAGATTCAAATCCGTTCGTTCTTTTACAGAAGATTTAACTAAACCTCTAAAAACTGAAGATTTTGTGATTCAATCAATGCCGGATGTAAGTCCCACCAAATGGCATTTAGGACACACAAGCTGGTTCTTTGAGGCATTTGTTTTAAATGATGCAATAAAAAATTACAAAACACTTAATCCAAATTATTCTTATATCTTTAATTCATATTATGTATTAATGGGTGAAAGATTTATAAGAGGAAACAGAGGTTTCTTATCAAGGCCAACAGTTGAGGATGTTTTTAATTACAGAAATTTTGTTGATGAAAATATTATTCAGTTTATAGAAGAATGTTCGGAAAAGGATTATCAAAAATATTCTTCAATTTTAAAGATTGGTTTAAATCACGAACAGCAACATCAGGAATTATTGTTAACGGATATAAAACATGTTTTGTCTTTTAATCCTTTAAAT
>PFVA01000078.1:10148-10626 GCA_002790365.1 Ignavibacteriales bacterium CG_4_9_14_3_um_filter_30_11 | reverse complement strand
CCAATGAATTTTTTTGGTTAAGAAAATAAAGTCTCTATTTCGTTAAAGAGTTATCATTTTATTTGAATTCAATTCAGGAAACAAAGGTGTCATCTTTTCACTGTTCACTTTTTGCGTAAGATGAGTTAAGATGTAAATTTAATTTTATTGACATAAAAAAAACCAAATTCATTAAGAATTTGGGTTTGATTAAAATCATATTTAAATAATTATGCTATCAACTCCATTTAATTTTTAGAAAAACTAATCACATCAATTTTAACTCCTTTAACATAAGAATATTCAGCAGTACCTAAGCAAACTCCTTTAAGAGTAACTATATCATTTTCTCTCAGTTTTTGAGCATCATATTCATCAGATTGGGTCTTAAAAAAACATATTATTGGAAGCTGGTCAAGACTGGTTGAAAGCTCTAAAACTTGTCTTGTATTCATTATCCTATATAATGCTCTAACTTCTCCGGTAATCTTTAATTCTT
>PFVA01000078.1:0-10123 GCA_002790365.1 Ignavibacteriales bacterium CG_4_9_14_3_um_filter_30_11 | reverse complement strand
TATTTAAAAATTTTTCATTCGCATTTTCAATGTTATTTGTAAATTCAAATGAAAGGTCTTCGGCAGTAGTTTTTGGGATATTATAATTTTTATAAATAAAATATGCAGCTGCAATTATAAGTACCAAAACAATAAATCTCAGTAGAGGATGTTTCTTTTTCATAAAATCTCCTACATATTATTAAAATAATATAAAGCTATATTAAGTCAAAAGCTAAATTAAATAATTATTCTATCCAATCTGCAATAAAGATATTTGTATCTCCAGGTTTGCCGTTAAATCTGTTAGAAGCAAAAATTAATTTCTTTCCATCATTAGTGAACATTGGGAAACCATCAAATTGATCATGAAAAGTAATTTGTTCTAATCCGGCTCCATCAATATTTATCATATAAAGATCAAAATTTCTTCCTGTTTTGCTGTTAACATTAGAAGAGAAAATTATTTTTTTACTATCAGGAGTAAAGTATGGAGCAAAACTTGCTTTGTTAAAATTAGTTAATTGTTTAACATTCTTTCCGTCAGCATCCATTACATATATTTCTAATGTAGTTGGTCTTACCAAACCATTTTTAACTAAGTCGTTATAATCTTCAAGGTCTTTTTTGGTTATTGGTGAACTTGCTCTGAATACAATTTTTTTACCATCTTGAGAGAAGAAAGGACCTCCGTCATAACCCTTGTGGAAAGTTAATCTTGTTTGATTACTTCCGTCAAGGTCCATTGTATAAATTTCAGGGTCACCATCTCTGGTTGATGTGAAGACAATTTTATCACCAATAGGGGAGAGAGTTGCTTCTGCATCATAACCGGGAGCTACTGTAAGTCTAGTCAAATTTGTTCCATCTGCATTAGCTTTAAATATGTCAAAAGAATCATATAATTTCCAGACATACCCTTTTGATCGGTCTGGAGGGGGTGGACAATTTACATCTGCTAAATGGGTAGAGGCATAAATAATTGTTGAATCACCTGGTAAATAATATGAACAAGTTGTTCTGCCTTTACCGGTAGAGACTAATGTTTTATTTGTCCCGTCCAAATTCATTGTAAATATCTGATCACATTCATACTTACCGAAAGTTGCTTGTAATATTAATTTCTTTTGATCAAAAGAAAGATATGCTTCTGCGTTTTCGCCCCCATTAGTTATCATCTTAATATTCTTAAAATGGTTTTCACCCGGGAAAAGATATTTTTCTTTATTATCTTGAGAATTGAGATTTGTAATAGTAATTATTTGTAAAAATAATATTATTGCTGTGTACTTTATAGGATTTTTCATTGGATACAACGAATGTCTAGTCAATAAAAAGATTAATTAGAATTTATTCAGGTACATGTACTAAAAAATATTCTTTTGCTGATTTACCAATTTTTTTTGCTTCATCAAGTGTCATGTGCATATCATCAGGAACTTCTTCGTGCTCATCATGTCCGGCTTCTATAACAGCAAGGTCACATCCTTTGGCTGCATTTTCTAATTCAATACAATAAGCAGTATCACCACCGTAACATATTTTTTTACCATCGTGTTCGAATGTAAAGCCTATTGCAGGGACTTGTTTTTTTGTAATTCTATCGCTTAATATTTCTTTATGAATTACAGGGAATGGTTTAATAATTAAACCCATGTTGCTATTAAATTTTTTTGAATCAGGAATTTCATTTAAAACAATTTTATATGGAATTGACTTGTAATATACTTGTTCAAAGGCATGATAAATTGAAATAATTTCTTTACATCCTTTAGGGAAATGAAGTGTTAAAGTAGTATTCTTTTGCATAACTCTCATATAAGTAAGTAAAGTCCAAACACCACCAACATGATCGTGATGTCCGTGAGAAATAAAAATATCTGATACATTCAAAATATTTTTTGTACCGATTTCTGAATTTAGATCTCTTAAAATTCCGTCACCAGGGTCAACAATAAAATAATTTTTTGCAGCTTTAATTAATATTCCTGTAGCAATATTAGGAATAGAGCAAAAAACTTTTATTTGGAAGTCATCTTTTTGCCAATTTAAAGGATATTTATTTTTCATATATACTTTTTCTGTATTGTTTATTTATTGTATTTACAGTTTTTGGGGTCTTTGCATCTGGCAAAAATATTGAAGGAATGACTCGAAACCTCAAATCCAAGTTCATTACTTATCTGCTCTGGTAATTTTTTAATATTTGAATTAACAAATTCAACAATCCTACCGCAATCCATGCATATTAAATGATCGTGGATTTGTCTTCTGAAATTACTTTCGTATTTGGTGGTATTTTCCCCAAAATTTCTTTTGCTTATAAGTTCACATTGTACTAAAAGCTCAAGTGTTTTATACACAGTTGCTCTGGAAACAGTAGAGTCAAAATTTTTCATTACAATATATAAATCATCAGCACCAAAGTGACCTTCATATTCTAATGCAGCTTCCATCACCTCAAATCGTTCCGGAGTAATTCGGTTTTTACCTTTTTTTAAAAACTCTGTAAATTCTTGTTTTGCTTTTTCGTGTTTCAATTTCTATTAATATTGTAATTATTCAACATTTAAGATAATGGGCTGAATTTTTAATAGCAAGGAAATATCAATTGTTTAATGTTAACTTAAACCAAAAAACCTTAAACCATTTACAGCAACAAAGGATAGGAAATAAGCTAATCCAGAAAAAATTATTAATTGAAGCAATGGAATTCTCCAACTTCCAGTTTCTTTTCTGGAAATTGCAATTGTTGAAAGGCATTGCAGTGCAAACATAAAAAATATAATAATTCCGATTATGGAAGAGGGAGTAAAGAGTTTTTGTTCTGAATTTCCAATTTTTGAATTTTTCATTGCCCCCAACATTGATTCCATTAAAGAGCCATTACTATCTGTAACTTTAAATATCAATGCCATTGAACTTACAAATACTTCTCTTGCTGTAAATGCTGAAATCAATGCTACTCCAACTCTCCAATCCAATCCAAGTGGAGTCATTAGCGGTTGAATAATTTTTCCAAAATCTGCTGCATAGGAAGTAGCAAGTCTTTCAGAATCTTTTAATTCGTGAATCTGTTCTTGTTTTATATTATCTGTATTTATTTCCGGGTCAAAATTTGGGAAGGAAGTAAAGAACCAAATAAAGATTGACAAAACTAAAATTATAGGGCCTGCTTTCTGTAAATATAATTTCCCACTATGCCACATATTAATTGCAACAACTTTTATTTCTGGCTTTCTGTAAGCCGGAAGTTCAAGTATAAAAGATGAATTATCTTCTGCGTTAATAACTTTATTATTAAGTTTATTAATAATAGCCGCTACTAGTACAGAACTAATAATACTAAAAAGATAAATTGCCGCTAAAACAATTCCGGCAATCCAGGCTTTATCACCGGGGAATAAAAAAGCTAGCAGCAAGGTATATACAGGTAGTCTAGCACTGCAACTAAGCAATGGAAGAATAAAAATTGTTAATAATCTTTCCCTTCGGTTTGGGATAGTTCTTGCTGCCATCATTGCCGGAATAGCACAAGCAAAACCGGATAACATCGGGACAAATGATTTTCCATTCAATCCGATTTTAGAAAGAGGTTTATCAATTAACATTGCACCTCTTGCTAAATAACCGGAATCTTCTAAAAGTCCTAATATTAAAAACAGTATTAAAATTTGTGGTATAAATATAGCGACTGAGCCAACACCGTTTACAATTCCATTTGCTAAAAACATTCCAAACAAGTTGTTTCCTGCTAATGTCAGAAACTCATCAGCTAGGCTTTGGAATATATAACTTACAAAATTCATTATAGGTTGGGCAAACCAAAAAATACTAGTAAAAGTAAAAGACATTATCAAAAAGAAAAATACAAGCCCCCAAGTACTGTGCAATAAAACTTTATCAATCTTAACTGTTCTAGCATCAATTTGGTTGCATTTTTTTTTAGCAATTTTATTAGTAATTAGATTTAATTGTTTATTAGCTTTTTTAAGATTTATATTTTTATTGTTTTCTATTTCTATTAAACAATTATCTTCAATTAATTCTATTTCTTTATAGAGCAGTAAAACATCATCAGTATTATTATTGGCAGAATTATTATTCTGCAAAGGTTTTTTCTTAAAACCATTTTTATTTGCATTTATAAACGAAAGTAAATTATCAGTCCCTTTGCCAGATCTTCCATCAACTTTAAAAACTTTACAATCAATTAATTCAGAAAGTTTTTCTTCATCAACTTCAAATCCTTTTTGTTCTAAAATATCCACCATAGTTAAGGCTATGATTACATTAAAATTAGAATCGATTATTTGCTTTGCTAAATATAAATGTCTGGAAAGTTGACTTGAATCAACAGTAACAATTACTAGATCCGGCTTTCCAAGTTTTGGGTGTTTATATAGATGATTTACAGCAATTACCTCATCTGCTGTTTCAGGATAAAGACTTACAATCCCAGGAGAATCCATTAAAGAAGCGTTGATATTAAACTTTTTTTGAAGATTAGCTATTGCAGAATCCACAGTTGCACCAGGATAATTGACTGTCTTATAATTTTTACCACTGAAATAATTGAAAAGTGTTGTCTTACCTGAATTAGGAGGGCCTACCAATGTTATGAATAAATTATCGGCAAATGGTTTAGGTGTCATGAAATAATTATACAGTCAGCATCTGATTTTCTTAAAGCGATAACTGTTCCTCTAACAGAAATTGCTATTGGATCATCGAAAACAGACTTGTTGACTAATTCAATTTCTTGTCCAGGAGTAAAACCAACCTCTAATATTCTTTTTGCAGAAGGATGTTCAATGTTTACACCATTGATTGTTACTTTATCACCGCATTTTAGATCAGCTGCTGTTTTCATATTAATTCAGAATATATATATATAATTATTATTAAGATTTAATCTATATAAAAATAAGCTTTAATCAAGTAATAGTCAAGATATGAAGAAATAATTAATAAAGATTATCAGAAATAATCCTTTTTATGTATATTATTTTCATAAATTAATATTTAGTCACAGAGCAATATTTATAGGTATTGGAATAATATAAACTTTTTCTATGCTATCAATTAAAGACCATACTCCAATATATTCTGATTCCAGTAACATCCGAGAGTTAATATTCACACACACCGATGTTGTTATCTATAAATATGACCATAATTATAAAAATTACAGTTATATGAGCCCCTCAATTCAAAATCTAACCGGTTATACAAAAGTAGAAATTAATAAAATAGGTTTTAATAAAATTGTTAAAAAGGTTGAATGTTCATATTCAAAAGATAGCAACAACGCTAATTTAGCTGAAGATTTTTATGGAAATTATTCTATTTTAACAAAATCCGGAGAAGTTAAATTAATAGAAGACATTTCATTTCATGATTCATATGAAGAAGGTAAACTTTTAACAAGTATAGGAATTTTAAGGGATATTACTCCACTAAAAGAAGTTTTTGACGGATTAAATTTTGAGAAAAATAATTTAAATACAATTCTTGATTTGGCAGATATTATTGTGGCTGTAGTTGATAAAAATGAAAGTCTCACTAAAATTAATCAAAAGGGAATAGAAATTACAGGTTACAGTGAGGATGAATTAATAAACGGTGGATGGTTAAAAACAATTCCCCGAGAAAATCAATTAGAACTTGAAAAACAGATACTTATATATAGAAAAAATAATTTAAATAAACCTATTAAAATGGAAGTTCCTCTTATTACCAAGAAAGGGGAAGAAAAAATAATTTCTTGGCACATAACGGAATTACATAATGAAAAAGGACAATTAGTATATAGCGTTGGTATAGGGATAGATGTTACAAAAAAAAGAAAAGAACAAAAGATTCAAAAAATTATTTCACAGATTTTACAATATTCTAATGTTGTAGATAGTCTAAATGATTTTATTGATTATATTAGAGAATCTATAAAAGAACTAATGCCTGTAAATAATTTTTATATCTCCCTTTACGATAAAGAAAAAGACTTGTTGACCTTCCCATATTTTAAAGATGAAATTGATAAAGAACAACTGCCTATAAAATTTAGAAATGGATTAACAGAATATATTATTAGATCAGGTAAATCTGAGCTAATCAATGAGAAGAGAGATGCACAACTTATAAAAGAGGGAAAAGTAGATTTAATAGGAGCACCTTCCAAAATATGGTTAGGTATACCAATTAATAGTAGTAACCAAACTATAGGAGCCTTAGTTGTGCAAGACTACAATAACGAGAATACTTACGGCAATAAAGAAAAAGAAATTCTTGAAGTTATCGGTTATTCAATATCAAGAGCTATTGAAAGAAAAAAACTTGAGCAGGAAAGAAAAAATCTAATTGTTAAATTAGAAGAATTAAATAAATCTAAGGATAAATTATTTTCTATCATATCTCACGATTTAAGGGCTCCCTTCAATTCCTTATTAGGTTTCTCTGAAATACTAACGACTGAATATGATACGCTTACAATAGAAGAAATTAAAGAATACCAAAGTGCTATTTTTGAATCTTCAAAAAATTTATACACAATGACAACCAACCTTTTACAATTTTCTAGATTCCAAGTTGGTAAAATCATTTATGAACCTGAAATAATTAATCTTTATGAATTAGTTAATAATAATCTGATAATTTTGAAAGGTAATTATATAAGAAAACAAATTACTATTAATACAGAAATAGAGAAAAACCTATATATTTTTGCAGACAAAGATATGATGAATTCAGTCATTCAAAATTTAATTTCGAATTCAGTAAAATTTACTTTTAGAGGTGGAAACATTTCAATCTCAGCTCACAATAAAAATATAAATGGAAAAGAAGACATTGAATTTATCTTAAAAGATACTGGCGTTGGTATGAGTAAAGAAAACATAGATAAGATTTTTGCTGAAGATATTTTTTCATCTCAGGGTACAGAAAAGGAATTCGGAACGGGTTTAGGATTACAGTTAGTAAATCAATATTTAAAACAAAATAAAGCTAATTTAACTATTGAAAGTGTTGTTAACAAAGGTACCACCTTCATCATATCATTCCCACTATCAAAATCAGAATAATTGTGCTCTACTTTTTATCATATTTTTCATTGGTAATTAAATAAATATTATTATTTTTATTTACTATTTATAATCATACAATTAAGGAGTTTATATGAAAAGATTCAGCCTAAATCTTTTTGTTATTTTAACAATTTTTATTTTTGGTATATCTTCTATTTCTGCTAGAAGTATTAAAAACCTTAATCCAGCAAATGGTTTGATAAAAGATATCCTAATTAATTTTAAAGATGCACAAGAAAAATTGTTATCTCTAGCTGATGCTATTCCTGAGAAAGATTATTCTTGGAGACCATCAGAAGGAATTAGATCAGTAAGTGAAACAATAGTACATGTTGCAGTTGCTAATTTTTTTATTCCTCAGTATTTAGGAATAAAATCAACAGAAAAAGTATCATTTGATATGGAAAAAACTGTTACTAAAAAAGCAGATGTAATTGCGCTACTTAAGAAATCCTTCGTACACGATAACGATGTAATTTCTAAAGTAGATGTAAAAGCTCTTCATGATAAAGTTGATTTTTTTAATAATCATAAATCTTCTAAAATTGGAATAATACTTACGATTGTTACTCATAACCACGAACATTTAGGACAATTAATAGCATATGCCAGAAGCGTGGGAGTAGTTCCTCCTTGGTCACAAAAAGAAAAATAAATTTATTAATTCTACTTCTTCACATTTAAAAAGAGAAGAAGTAGATATAATATATTTAGACAATTCTTTATATTTCTTATCAACAATAATATATAATTCAAATAATCATATATTTAACTTTTAAAAAAGCTTAATTTGGATACTATTAAACTACAAGCTAAAAAAATTATTGAAAAAGAAATAAATAATTTAGCTGATAAAGGAATTATTAGTTCTAAGATTAATGAAGATAAATTTAATTTTAATTGCGATTTAACTTCAGGCAAAAATGGATTAAAATTTTTAGTGTATTTTGGTAAAAAAGGTATTAAAAAAGTTTTACAAGGTAATAAAGAAAGCGACTTTTATTTAAAAATAAACGAAATAATATTTGGAAAAGAATTTTTTGAGTTTAATAATAATCATTTAATAGAACCTGAAATTTATATTGGTACTGATGAATCAGGTAAAGGCGATTATTTCGGACCATTAGTTGTTGCTGGTGTATTGGTTGATAAAAAAACAATAATAGAGTTAAAAAAAATCGGAGTAAAAGATAGCAAGGAATTAACTGATTCAGTAATACTAGAAATAGCTAATAAGATAAATAAAATAATAAAAGATAGATCGGATATAATTGTTATTAACCCTGAAAAATATAACGAACTATATTCTAAAATTGGAAACTTGAATAGATTACTAGCATGGGCACATGCAAAAGTGTTAGAAAATATCTTATCAAATCATTCTGTGGAAGAAGCAATAAGTGATAAATTTGGGGATGAAAAATTAATAATAAGATCATTGCAAGAAAAAGGGAAGAAGTTAATTTTGCATCAATATACAAAAGCTGAAAGATATACAGCTGTTGCGGCTGCTTCAATATTAGCCAGAGAAAGGTTTATAAAATGGTTTGAAACAACTAAAAAGAAATATAATATAAATTTTTTAAAAGGTGCCTCAAATAAAGTAGAACAATCTGCAAAAGATTTTATTAAAAAATATGGTAAGGAAGAATTAAATAAAGTTGCAAAGATTCATTTTAAAACGACACAAAAAATAAGTTAAAGAATATGTCAAAAAAAGTTAGAAGAATTGGAGTGTTGACCGGAGGTGGAGATTGCCCGGGACTAAATGCGGTAATAAGAGGCGTTACAAAACCAGCCCAGGATTATGGAATGTCTGTTCTTGGAATTCTTGATGGATTTGAAGGACTGGTTGAAGGAAGAGCTAAAGAAATTAAGAACAGTAATGTGTCTGGAATACTTGCACAAGGCGGAACAATATTAGGCTCATCAAATAAAGGAGATCCTTTCCATTGGCCGGTTGAAAAAAATGGTAAGATAGTAATTGAAAATAGAGTGGAGGCCGTTAAAAGAAATTTTGAAGCCTGGAATTTAGATACTCTTATTGCTATTGGTGGTGATGGCACAATGCACATCTCTCAAGAACTTGGTGAGGAAGGTCTGAATGTAATTGGAGTACCCAAAACAATTGATAATGATCTTAACGCAACCGATCAAACTTTTGGTCACGATTCTGCGGTATTTGTAGTATCAGAAGCACTTGATAGATTACACACAACAGCATCTTCACATCACAGAGTAATAGTAGTAGAAGTAATGGGTAGATATGCAGGATGGATTGCTTTACACGGTGGAATAGCTGGTGGTGCTGATATAATTCTAATTCCTGAATTTTCATATTCTTGGGAGAAAGTCTATGAACAAATACACAAAAGAGAATTGATGGGGAAAAAATTTAGTTTAGTTTGTGTAGCTGAAGGTGCAAAAGCTATTGGTGAAACTATGGTTTTAAAGGGAAATGATTTAAAAAGGACAGACCCTAAAAGATTAGGTGGAATAGGAGAGTTAGTTGCACAAAATATTGAAGCAAATACAGGTCGAGAAACCAGAGTTACTGTTTTAGGTCACTTACAAAGAGGTGGTAGTCCAACTCCATTTGATAGAATTTTATCTACTAAATATGGTGCATATGCTATTGAAATGGCATCAAAAAGTAAATTTGGTAGAATGGCAGCATTAAAAGGTACAGAAATTAAACATGTTAGTATTGATGAAGCAGTTGCTAATTTAAAATTAGTTAAAGAAGATACACAGGCTGTGGAAGTAGCAAAATCAGTTGGTATTTCTTTTGGAGTATAAATAATAAATTAAAATTCAATTATAATTCAAAAAAGTTGATTTTAGAAACCCATAATCATATATTTGATTCGCTTTTTTGAAAAAATGATATGACAAAAGGTGTTATCGATAGCATTGGTATAAACTCCGTTTGATAGCTTGTCCGCCGAAGTTTTTTAACAAAGATGGAAGTTAGAATGCCTGTCCCGATAAATCGGGAAGGTCGCTAAGAAATTAAAATAATAAATAATATTAATTTTATTTATAGTTCATATAAAAAT
>PFVA01000006.1:3991-38867 GCA_002790365.1 Ignavibacteriales bacterium CG_4_9_14_3_um_filter_30_11 | reverse complement strand
GGAGATATTCATCCATATGGCAATCCACACTATTATCTAGCACCAAAACAAGTAAAAGTAATGCTAAAGGAGATACTTGATGCCCTTATTACTGCAGACCCGGAACAAGCTGATTATTTTACAAATAATTATAATGATTATTTAAAACAGCTTAATGAAAAAATAAAGGATTGGGGTGAAAAAATGAAAAAATCAGAAAATAAACCTATAGTATTTTTTCATGCAAGCTGGATATATTTTGCAGATGAATTTAATCTTAATATCAAAGGTTATGTTGAACCCAAACCGGGCATTCCACCTTCACCTTCTCACAATGCAGAAACTATAATGCTTGTAAAAAATGTAGGTATAAAAATAATAGTAATGGAAAATTATTATGATGATTCAGCTCCTAATCAGATTGCTAAAATTACAGGTGCTAAAGTTATTAAAGTACCCGTTGGCGTAAATGGTATGGAGGGAATAAATTCTTACTTTGATATGATGGATTACATTGTAGATAATATTTCAAATAATATATAATGGCAAAAAATTGAATAAAAAAATAGTGAATTTTCAAAATGTTGCAATTGGTTATGGTAAAAAAATAATTGCAGAAAAAATATCAATAAAAATATTTGAAAATGATTTTATTGGATTGGTTGGGCCAAACGGTGCGGGGAAAACTACTTTACTACACACTTTATTGGGAATACTAAAACCAATAAATGGTGAAATTATAAAAGATGATCTCCGTTTTGGTTATGTCCCCCAGAGGGATACAGTTCAACCACTTTTACCATACAGTGTTTTTGATGTTGTAATGATGGGAAGATATTCTCTTATGAAAACTTTTGAGCATCCCTCAAAAATAGACAAACAAATAGTTGATGAGTGCCTTGAAAAAGTCGGGATATCATATTTGACCAAGGACCAATATAATAACCTATCAGGTGGACAAAGGCAGAGAACACTGATCGCAAGAGCTTTGGCTGTTCAGCCCGATATATTAATTTTAGATGAACCAACAAACGGAATGGACACCCCTTCTCATCATTCTTTGCTGGATCTTATTAACCAATTGCATAATGATAAACATTTAACAATTATTTTAGTCAGCCATTTATTAAGTGATGTTGCTAATGGAGTAAAAAAAATGATATTACTAGAAAAAAATTACTTCCAATTTGGAAATATTGAGGATGTGTTATCAGAAGAAAATCTAAAAGAAGCTTATTCTTCAGAGTTTTCTGTTAATTTAATTGCCGGCGAATATATCATTACATCTAAACATAGGAATTAAAAAATTGGAAATTATAACACAATTGATTCAACTTTTTCCATATGCAATTATTGGAAGTGTTTTGGCTGGAATGATCTGTGCTTTTTTAGGAACATTTGTTGTTACACAAAGGGTTGTATTTTTAGGTGCAGTGTTAACTCAAGTAGCTGTTGCCGGTGTTGCATTTTCATTTCTACATTTAATAGATATTTCTGGTTGGATCGCAAACATTTTTGGAATAAATAATGACGGACACATTTTTCAACATCAATTTGATCCTGCTTTCTATTCACTATTGTTTGCAGTAATTGTTGTATTTATTTTTTCACAAACTTACAGGCAAAAATTACTTACTCAAGATAGTATTTTGGGAATTATTTTTGTTACTGCAATTTCAATGAGAATAATGTTCATTCAAAAAAGTCCTATTGCAGAAGTTTCTGAAATTGAAGCAATTTTAAAAGGCGATCTACTTTTTATCGGGCAAACAGAAGTTTTTGTTTTATTAGGTATATTAATGTGTACTATTGCTGTATTTACTATCTTTTCTAAACAATTTAGGTTTGTAACATTTGATGCAGAATCAGCAAATGCTCACGGAATAAATTCACATTTCTGGTTATTGTTTTTTTATGTACTTGTTGGTGTAGGAATTTCACTTACAACAAGATTTGTGGGTGATGTATTTACATTTGCTTATTTAATTATTCCATCCGTAATTGGAATAATGCTTGCAAAAACAGTAAAGCAGGTAATAATAATTTCAATGTTTATTGGAGCGTTACTTCCCCCAATTTCATTATATCTGGCATTTAAATTTGATTTTTCAAGTGGACCTACGGCAGTAGTTTTAGCATTTATAATATTTATTATTGTTTATTTTTATAAAAAATTTAGAGACAATTAGAAGATTTAGAATTTCAAAATCAGAATAAAAATCCCTATATTTTAAACCGTTATTTTTAAATGATTATTCAACTAAGTTGGAGAGGTGTCCACCTTCGTTCTTCGAACTTCAATGAATAAAGTTGACCCGACTTGACTCGGCTGTTATCGATCTTTACCAAGGTAAAGTGGCTAATACAAATTGTTCTTATACATGTTAAAAAATATTTTAATTCAGCTTGGAGAGGTGGGTGAGTGGCTGAAACCAACGGTTTGCTAAACCGTCGTACTGGGTAAACCGGTACCGAGGGTTCGAATCCCTCCCTCTCCGCACCAATAACAAAGTCCTCCCAAGGAGGGCTTTTTATTTTTTAAAGTGTTGAAAACAAAGTTTTCATACACGAAAAAAAAATAAAAAGACTGTTGCGTAAGCAACAGTCTTTGTTATTGGTGACGGTTACTCACAACTGGAAAACCTAAGGTAATCCCCTAATTTAATTTTCTTTAACAGATGATGGTGATATTACTTCTTCAGTTATGTGTTTTATGTTGCGCTACAACCGTGACAACACTTAAAATATATAACTACTTTAAAATTATTATTTTTCTTCTCTTTCAGTATCGGGTGAAAAATTTTTAGACCTCCCCTTATCTTATTTGGTAGATTTAGAATTTCTCTTGCTCTGTTTAATGCATCATCAATATTACCAAAAATATTTTCTTCCCCAATTTTATCAAATATTTTAAAAGTGGCGAAAATTTAATCTAATTTTTAATAATAAAGAAACAAATCAGAATAAAAGAATAATCTATTTTGAGTAATAAGTTGTCCTATCCATTTTCTATTGAATCTTGTTAAGATAAAATTTATTTAATATTTTAATAGGAGTAAAAAGTCTTTTTTTTAATTAAATTCAATTTTTGTTGCATTGTACTGCAGATAAGCAATATTGATTTTAGGATTTTTTTATAGAAACGGGAAAACTTGATATGAAGAAATTTTTCTTTTTGATTATTAGTATAATGATATTATCTACTTTATCATATACACAGGAACTGGGAAACGGTTGGACTTATTTGGGGCAAGTACAAATCCGTAGTGAACTTGACGGAAGAGATTTTTCAAATACCACCCATCCACTTACATTTACAAGTATGAGAACAAGGTTAGGTATTAATAAAGATATAGAAAATAAAGTTTCATTCTTTGTACAAATTTCAGACTCAAGAGTTTTTGGACAAGAACAGGGCTCTTTAACAAGTATAAGTAATTTGGATTTACATCAAGGTTATGTAAAATTAAATAATCTTTTTGATTGGAACTGGTCATTGCAAGCCGGAAGGTTTGAAGTCTCATACGGTACACAAAGATTTTTTGGAGCAGTAGGTTGGCACTTTGTTGGCCGTTCATTTGACGGAGTTAGATTTAATATTGCTCCAGATAAAATAAATCTTGATCTGTTTGCGTTAACTGTGCAGGAATCTAATAAATATATTGGTAATGCCAATCCAAATGTTTACCCATTACCACAATCAGCGACACCTTCAAATAGTATATACGGTTTTTGGCAGAAAAACATATTTGAAAATGGAAATCAATTAGATCTATTTGGATATTACGATGTTGACAGAACAGATGTAGTACCCAATACTAACAAATTTAGTTTGTTTACTATAGGTACTTCTTTTTCAGGTGATTTAGTCGGACTCTCAACAATATTTGAAGGAGCTTACCAATTTGGTAAAAATTCAGGTAAAGATGTATCAGCTTATTTGATAAGTGGTAGCGGAAATTATTTAACAGGAATTACTAAACTTGGATTTGGTGTTGATCTTCTTTCAGGAACAGATCCAACTAAGACAAGTGATATCAATTCCTACAATCCGGCTTATGGTACCAACCATAAATTCTATGGATTTATGGATTATTTTATAAATGTTCCTTTGAATTCTAATAACCTTGGCTTAAACGATTTTTATATTTCAAGTACTTTTACACCAAAGGAAAGTATGTTTTCATTAGGGATTGTATTACATCATTTTATGTCAAATAAATCTGCTGATATTTTAGTTGGTACATCTTTAACTCCTACAAGTGAAAATATATTTGGTCAGGAAGTTGACTTAACTATAAATTACAAATTTATTAAAGGAACAACTATTACTTGGGGTGGTAGTTTATTTTTACCTGGTAATTTGATGAAATTTAATTTTAGTGAAAGAGATGACACTGCTTTTTGGTCTTATTTAATGATCACTGCTAATCTGTAAAACAATTTAAGTTGTCACGCTTTAACCGTGGCAACTCTATAATAATTTTCTTAATATATACTTCTGAAAAATCCATATCATTGTTAAATTGTTTAATAAATAATAAATGTCTCTATTACGACTTTTTTATAAGCTATTTAATATATATTTAAGTCTTCTTTTGGTAAGATTAATAATATATAATTAGTATGTTCAATATTTTTTTAACAAAATAAACACAAGGATAAAATGAAAAATATTACTCAATTAGCGCTCAATTATGTCACACAACTATTTGATGAAAAACTTACTGATGAATTTACCTATCATAATTTGTCCCACACTCTTGAAGTACTGGAAAATGTGATTGAGATTGGTGCTAATACAAATATTACTGATGAAAAATTAGAATTAGTAAAAGTAGCTGCTATTTTTCATGATACAGGCATAACAGATTCCTGTAATGAACATGAATTAAATAGTTGTAAAATTGCTAAAGAATTTTTATTAAAAAATAATATTAATAATCAAAAGATTGAAGATATAGAACAATTAATACAATCTACAAATCTTAAAAATATTCCGATTACACTTGGGCAAAAGATTCTTCGTGATTCCGATATACTTCACACCGGGAAGAAAAAATTTTATTCTAAGTCGTTGAAGTTAAAATCCGAAATTGAAAATATTGAAAAGAAAGAAATCCATGAATTAACCTGGATTGATTCAACTCTGGAGTTTATTAATAATAACAACTATTTTACAAAATATGCATTGGAAAACTATTCTGATAAAAGACAAAAAAACATAATCAAACTCCAAAAAAAAAAGAGGAGGTGATGAAAAAAGTTGATAAAACAAAAAATGGTTCTATTCAGGATGAATTCAGCAAAAAACAAATGGATATAAAAATCGGGCGTGGTGTTGAAACTATGTTCCGTAATACAATTAGAACACATGTAGAATTTAGTTCAATGGCGGATAGTAAGGCTAATATTATGATCAGTGTGAATACATTAATACTTACTGCAATAGTCGCATTTCTTGCAAAAAGCCTCGACACAAATCCTTATCTTATTATACCATCAGCAATATTAACTATTGTAAGTTTGTCCACTTTAATTATAGCAATTACCGTAACCCGCCCTAAAATCACTTCAGGCGTTTTTACAGCCGAGGATATTAATGCGAGAGAAACCAATCTTCTTTTCTTTGGAAATTTTTATAATATGGACCTTAAAACATTCGATTGGGGAATGCATCAGATGATTGAAGATAGTGAATATCTTTATGGAAGTATGATTAAGGATTTTTATTATCTCGGGCAAGTACTAGGCGATAAATATAAAAAATTAAGGCTTTGTTATAATTTTTTTATGTACGGTATAATTGTTTCAGTTATTGCTTTTACAATTGCAATTATATTTGCTCCAGGCGTTGAAGGGTTTATTTAATAACTGATGTTACGCAAAGCTGAAAGATGTCATCTTTTCACTGTTCACTTTTTGCGTAAGATGAGTTATTAATTTTGTGAATAATATTTTCACAATTAGATAATAGAGCTATGGCAAAAACAAGTAAATATTTTGACCGGGAATTAAGTTGGCTTGCTTTTAATCATCGGGTTCTTCAGGAAGCAGCGGATCAATCGGTTCCGCTTTTTGAAAGAATTAAATTTCTTGCAATTTTTTCGTCAAATCTTGATGAATTCTTTCGTGTTAGAGTTGCTATCCTTAGAAGTTTGATAAAAGGAAAAGATAAAATTAATCTTGAATCACAAAAACTCCTCAATAAAATTCAGAAAGTTGTTAACACTCACCAGGAAGAATACGGAACTATTATTAAAGAAGTATTCATTAAATTAAAAAAAAATAATATTTATTTATTGGATTCTCAAAATCTTTCTTCGTCAAACCTGGAGTTCATTAGTGAGTATTTTAACCACCAGGTTATTTCTCATATTAAGCCGATGTTATTAGCCGGCATTTACATGAAAGTGTTCTTAAAAAATAAAGGTATTTATCTTGCATGTAGGCTTGTTAAAAAGAACGGTATAAAAGCAAAGAAAACAATAAGCCGTATATCTATAATTGAAATACCAACGGACAAGTTACCCAGATTTATTATACTCCCCGAAGTGAAAGAAAAAAAACTTGTTATTTTCATTGAAGATGTTATAAGAAATAATCTAGAAAAAATATTTCCGGGATATAATGTTGAAGAATCTTATTCAATAAAACTTACACGCGATGCAGATCTATATATTGATGATGAATATCATGGCAATTTGCTTGAAAAAATTAAAAAAGCATTATCAAAAAGAAATACAGGATTACCGAGCAGATTTTTATATGATTCTAAAATGCCTAAAAGTTTATTAAGAATTCTTAAAAAAGCCTTTGATTTAAAAAAAGAAGATTTAATATCTGGGGGTAGATATCACAATCTTAATGATTTATTCGAATTTCCATCCTTTGGAATAAATTCATTATCGTTTCCACAACACATACCTCACAGGGCAGCAGGGTTTCTACCCGGAGAAAGTGTATTTAATATAATCTCCCGACAGGATCGATTAATAAATTTCCCTTATCAATCTTATGAGCATGTAATTAATTTTTTGGACGAATCTGCAAACGATCCGTCTGTTAAGTCTATAAAAATTACTCTATACCGTACATCGTCAGACTCAAAAATTATAAAAGCATTAATTAATGCTGCAAAAAATAAAAAAGCAGTAACAGTTTTTGTTGAAGTAAAAGCACGATTTGATGAAGAATCTAATTTTAAAAATGCCGATGAACTTGAAAAAGCCGGTGTAAAAGTACTCTACAGTTTCCCCGGATTAAAAGTACATTGTAAAATTTGTCTTATAAATAAAACAGAGAATGAACGGAATAAATATTATGCTTATCTTTCTACTGGTAACTTTAATGAAAATACTTCAAAAATTTACAGCGATTTTGGATTTTTTACAGCTGATGATCGAATCACGGAAGATGTTGTGAAAGTATTTAGCTTGTTAGAACAAAAAATTAAAATGCCGGAATTTGAGCACTTGCTGGTTGCTCCTTTTTATCTCAGAAATGAATTCATAAATAAAATAGATAATGAAATCAAAAACGCATTAAAAGGTAAAGAAGCAAAAATTACTTTAAAATTAAATTCACTTGAAGATAAAAAAATAATAAAAAAACTCTACAATGCTTCGCAGGCAGGTGTTAAGATCAAAATTATTGTCAGGGGTATATGCTGTCTTATACCTGGTGTTGTCGGACTAAGTGAAAATATAATTGTGATAAGCATAATAGACAGGTACCTTGAACACTCAAGAGTTTATATTTTTCATAATAACGGTAGCGAAGATATTTATCTGGCATCAGCAGATTGGATGACAAGAAATTTTAAACGACGAATAGAAATAGCATTCCCAATTTATAGCGATCATACAAGAAAAATTCTTAAAGAGTTGATTGCAATTCAATTAAACGACAATGTAAAAGCCAGAAAAATAAACATTAAGCAAAGCAATCCGTTTGTAAAGTCTAATTCAGTTAAAAAGATAAGATCACAATATGAAATTTATGAATATCTGTCAAATTAGAATTGATAAGATAAAGAATGTTATTAAGTCCTTTCTCTTCATTTTAATAACTCTTTCAACTGAATTATTATCACAGAATATTGACGACCCAAAATATACTTCAGATATAAAAAATAATGTGATCCCCGGTGTAAATTATGAAGCCGGTTGGATGCATAAATTGTTCTTCGGGAAACATTGGCGCGAGCTATGGACATTACCGGTTGAAGTTGAAATTTTAGAACTAGATAAATTTGGGGGCGGACTTGTTCCATTAAAAAAAGGCGGTGGACTTCAAACAAAGACATTAAGGTTTAAGGATAAAGATAGCCTGGTTTGGAAATTCAGATCACTTGACAAAGACCCTGCTAAGGTTTTGCCCAAGGATTTACAAAACACTGTGGTAGCCGATATTGTACAAGATCAAATAAGCAGTTCCAATCCATTTGCTTCGCTTATTGTAGCCTCGATTTTAAAATCTGCAGGGGTATTGCAGTCAATTCCTAAACTTGTAATTTTACCAGATGATAGTAAGCTGGGTGAATTCCAAAAAGAGTTTGGCGGATTATTAGGCACAATAGAATTAAACCCCGATGAAAATGATGAAAACGAAGTACTTAATTTTGAAGGTGCTGAAAAGGTAGTAGGGACTTTTAAATTAATGCACAGACTGGAAGATAAGAGAAGTGAAAAAGTAAATTCCACTGAATTTCTTAAAGCAAGGCTTTTAGATATTTTTTTAGGAGACTGGGACAGGCATGTAGAACAGTGGAGATGGGGCAGATTTAAAAAAAATAATATTGAAACCTGGTACCCAATTCCACGGGACCGGGACCAAGCATTTTCAAAATTTGACGGCATTGGGCCATCTTTAGCCGAGTATTATATACCTCAATTAAATAATTTTGGGAACGAGTACCCGCCAATTCAAGATATAACCTGGAGCGGACGATATCTTGACAGAAGATATTTAGTAGAAATAACAAAACCTGAGTGGGATTCTGTAACAACTTATGTCTTAAGTAAAGTAACAGATGATGTTATTCGTTCTGCTGTAAACAAGTTGCCGGATGAACAATTTAAAATTGCAGGACAGGAGATAATTTCAAAATTACTCTCGAGAAGAAATTTATTGACAGATATTTCTGAGAAATATTATGAAATGATTCAGCAGACAGTAGATATATGGGGAAGTAACAAAGATGATTTTGTAGAAATAAAGTTATTGGATGATCAGCATACTTTAATAACTTTATATAAAATGGATAAAAAAACTGGCGAAAAGAATGGGAAAGTTTTTTTTACCAGAACTTTTGAGAATACAATGACTGATGAAATAAGGGTCTACATGTTAGATGGAGACGATAAAGTAACAGTATCCGGTGAAGTTGATATAAGCCCCACTATAAGGCTGATAACCGGAGACGGCAAAGATGAAGTTGTGAATTATTCTAAAAATAAAATATTTGTTTATGACAGTGGAAAAAAATCTATCTTTAATAAGAATAACAGAACTAAAGTAGATGATTCCAAATACTCTGAACCAAAGACTGACACTGAAAAATATGAACCGGCTGTTAATGACAGGGGCAGCAGACTTAAATTCTTCCCTTTTATTCAATTTGACAGTGATAATGGATTAACTTTTGGAGGCTCTGAGGTTTTAACCAGTTATGGTTTTAGAGTTGAACCATTTTCTTATAAAATGACTTTTTTTGCTTCTTATTCTACAGACCCTAAAAGTACGAATATTTATTACAATGGAATTTTTAATTCATTAATTAAAAATACAAACTTACAATTATTTCTGCAAAGCACCGAACTAAAATTTTCAAGGTATTACGGGTTTGGCAACGAAACCATTTACAACAGCGATCTTGATGAAACAAATTTTTATATGGTTGAACAAAAAAGATATGAAATTAATCCGTCTATTCAATTCAGGCTGTTCAAGAATAATTCTACCGGGATTGGATTAAGCTATTCGTACCAGAATACCTCTTTAGTTAATAATTCACTGTTAAATAATTTTATATTTGGAAATTACGGACTTGGTAAATTTAGTTTGTTTAAAATAGATTTGAATTTTGAAATTGATTCGCGAGATAATCCTGATAATACTTATACCGGAAGTTATTTTAGATTAGATGGCTCTGTTTATCCAGAGTTATTTGATAATGTTGAGTCGTTTTATAAATTGAACTTTGATATTAGACATTTCTTTACTACTGATTTGATTAGTAAAACAACACTAGCATTGCGTACAGGCGGCGGAAAAGTCTGGAATAAATATCCTTTTTTTGAAGCAGAATTTCTTGGCGGAAGTGAAAATCTGAGAGGCTACAGAAGGGAGAGGTTTTCCGGTGACGCTTCTTTATTCGGGCAGGCTGAAATTAGAACTTACTTAGGAAAATGGTCACTAATAATTCCCGGAAAATTTGGATTTCATACTTTTATTGAAACAGGAAGGGTATTTGTTGAAGGTGATAATTCAGAAAAGTGGCATCCATCATACGGTGGTGGAATTTGGCTATCATTTATAGAAAGAACTGCCAACCTTTCACTTACAATAGCCAGGTCCTCCGAAAGTGTGACTGCTATATTTAAATTTGCTTTGGGTTTTTAATAATGGGGTAAAATAATTATGACTAAAAATATATTCCAACTTAAAGAAACTGAATTGTCAAATGCATTAATTTATTTTCCTTACATTAGTAGTTTTACAAAATTTGTAAGCCATGCTGAAATTAAACACAGTCAAGTAATATATATAGAACTATTAGAGACGATAGTAGAACATAATGCACCGTATCAAACTACAGCGTTGCAAAATTATGGTATTACCGCTTCAGCAGTGTCAAATACAATCAATTGAATTTATTATTCTTTTGACTACTGGGATGGGGACGAAACAGTTGCACACTTTACACCAAAAGAATATTACATAGCAATTCCCGGCTATGTTTATGGCGGATTGATTGCATCACTTATTGATTGTCACGGAACAGGCAGTGGGGCACTTGCTGCTTATCGGGCTGAAAATCGGGCACCAGATACACTTCCAGCTTTTCGGTTTGTAACTGCATCACTTCAAGTTGATTACTTAAAGCCTACACCGCTTGGGGTTGAACTTGAACTCAGAGGGAAGATAGTAGAATTGAAAGGAAGAAAAGTTGTAACTGAAATTATAGTTAAAGCAAATGGAAAAATTATTGAAAGAGGGAGGCACAGAGATTTAATTCTAACCGGTGAGTATTATAAAAAACTTATCGCTTCACAAAATAGAAATCTAGTATCCTATTAACAGTTCGAATCCTTTTTATTTTGCGGTTATTAACAAGTAAAAAATATTTATTTGCCTCCTTGTAAAAGAAAACATTTTTTAAGCCAAGTATTATTTTAAAACATAACAATTGATCTGATATACTATATCCCTTACCAGCCAAAATATTTGTTAAATTATGAGGTGCCATTTCACAGTGATTAATAGGGAGATTATGTATTAATTCAACAATTTTTTTTCATCGTATATCTCTTTCTATTTTGCGATTAACTAATTGTTCAAAACTTTTTGGGGAAAAATTCCTGAAAGGGATATCGTCAAAGATTTCTGAAAACAAACCTAAATAAACGAATGGTGTATGTTTCGTATCATAGTGTTTTTAAAAATCTGTCGAAATAGGCACAGGTTTATCTATTAGCTCCTCTAAGAATAGTTTAAACCATTCATTAAAATATTTCTCATTTCTCTTGACAAATTTGTTTTTAATTTTAACCAGTATTTGTCTTATTCTTTCTCTTGTCAAATTATAATTTTTGCCTATGTCATCATAATGAACATATCTTTCCGTTCCCCATCTCTGCCGGGCTATGTCTATTTCTCGTTGCTCAAGTGATGAAAAGACATCGTCGGTAGCTACAATTATGTCATTGACTGAGTAAGTTTTTATGTCAAGACTTACCACACTTATAACCATACAATTTTGATTTCATTTTCTAAAGTTTTAAACTCTTTGTCACCAGTAACCAATTGTGCTTTCTCCATTTTTGCCAAAGCAGCAGCAAAAGCATCCGCATAAGAAATTTTATGGTATGCTTTGTACTGTGCTGCCTGCAAAGTAAGTCCTTTGTTTGCTTCAACAATAGTAATAGGATATCTGGCAAAAGTGTCTTTGAAAAGTTCAGCCCGCTTCAGATCAAAATTCCTGAGTGTTATATAGTAAACCTCACCCCAGTTTATGACACACTGGTATAATTCTGCTTTGTCTTTCAGTCCATCATCAATAATTTCAGCAACTTTTTCAGCCCCTTTTTCTCCGCGGCTATATGCTATCAGGGCATAGCTGTCCAGAACATACCGCTTCATAATTCACGCTCAATTTTCTTCTCTTCCATTAAAGCTTTCAATAAGCTTGGTCCATCTTTACCTAAAAAACCAATATTGGCTTTAATAGTCTCAGATGTTACCGGAATAATTTTTATACCGTCCTTTTCTTCAAAGAAATTAACGCGTGTACCTGGTTTAATTCCAAACTTCCTTCTAAGCTTCGATGGAATTACTAATTGACCTTTCGATGTTACATATCCTGTTTCCATTTATGATTAATCCTTTTTGAAAATTTTCATCACAAAGTTAGAAACAATAATAATGTAAGTCAAATAATATTCGTAAGGCAATAAAATTTATGGCGCCACAATTGTCGACTTGCCCCATTCCCTTAACAATTTTTTTGAAAAAAGGAAGAACAGCATTGGATAATTTAAATGTTCGGATTTTGTAATTAAGATTAAGCAAATAAAATTAAGATTATAGCAGAGGATTGATGGTTATTTTGTGTATGAGGAATTAATAATTTTCAACTTTTTCATCTTGCTTTGTAATGTGGTTGGTTTCATTTTTAGCAAAGCAGCGGCGCCATCTTTGCCATAAATTTTACCGTTGGCTAGGTCTAATGCTTTCTCAATAATTATTTTTGTCCCTTCATCAAAAGATTTCAGAGAAAGATTTTTCTCTTCATTTTTTACAGATTTATTCTTTTCAAATATTAAATGAGCGGGCTTGATAGTTCCATCCTTGCTAAGTATTGCAGCTCGCTCAAGTGTATTTTGAAGTTCACGAACATTACCGTGCCAAGGATTTTCGCTTAACAATTTTACTGCTTCTTTGGAAAGTGTAAGATTTTTATTAGTGAATTTTTTCGATAGTCTTTCCAAAAAATAATTTGCAAGTAAATAAAAATCATCTTTCCTTTCTCTCAACGGAGGAAGATTTATTGGAAACACATTCAATCTATAAAATAAATCCTCTCTAAATTTTCCTTCTTTCACTCTTGCTTCAAGATCAACATTTGTTGCGCAAATAATTCTTACATTAGCGTGAATGGTTTTTTCACTTCCCAGTCTTTCAAATGTACCTTCTTGAATTGCACGTAAAAGTTTTGGCTGAATATCAAGCGGCAAATCGCCAATTTCATCAAGGAATAATGTGCCGCTATCAGCTAATTCAAAACGACCGCGCCTTGCAGAAACAGCTCCGGTAAATGCACCTTTCTCGTGTCCGAATAATTCACTCTCAGCTAAATTATAATTCAAAGCAGAACAGTTCAAAGTTATAAAAGGTTTTAAATTTCTTTTTGATAAAGTATGAATCGCTTTTGCAACTTGCTCTTTACCAGTACCTGTTTCACCTAAAATCATTACATGAGATTCTGTTGGAGCGACGAGTTTTATTTTTTCAATCGCCTGAATCCAAGTCGGAGAATTTCCAACAAGTCCTTCAACTACTGAAGAAATATCACCGATAAGAGATGTCCTTTCATAAATCAAAGTTTCTTTTTCATTCAATAAAGAATCAGTTGCCATTGCTTGAGCAAGAGCAAGTGCAATTAGTTTTGTGAGAGAATTTGCAATTGCAACTCTTTGCGGAGTGAACATATCGCAATGACTATGATCAAGCGTCATTAATCCAAGTGTATCGCCATCAATCCGAAGCGGCGCAAGCATACAAGAATGTCCCGTGGGCAAATCCATTATTTCTTCATAAGTATCGTGATGATTAGGATCGTTTGTCTCTTCAACTAATTTTACTTTTCCGGTTTGCAGCACTTCTTCAATATCCGGATGCTGTTTGATTAATAGCTCAAAGTTTTTCAATTTTTCTGATGCCAAAGGTCCGCGTGCATAATATACTTTTAAATTTTTGTCGGTTTCTTTGCTAAGAATAACAGCAAGTTCATAAGGAATAATTTCACTTATAGCATCGAGAACAATCTCCATTGTTTTTTGTGGAGAAAGCAAAAGAAAATCTTTTTGAATCAATTCTTGTGTTGTCATTTCATCACCGATATTTCGTTAATAACGATATTTAGTTGAACTAAATTACGAAATATAGTTGCAAATAAAAATAAATCATTTAATTTTTTTAAAAATATTTGATTTTGAGATAATAATGAGACTTTTAAAGCTGGCACAATCATTGAAAAAAATTAAAAAAAATTATGGAGAAAAATTATGAAAACCACAATTAACGATGAATCAAAATTAAAAATTGCAGAAAGATTAAAACCGATTTTAGCCGATCAATTTGTACTTTATACAAAAACAAGAAATTATCATTGGAATGTTATTGGAGATATGTTCTTCACGCTTCATATAAAATTTGAAGAACTATATAACGAATTAGCATTGGATGTTGATGAAACAGCAGAGCGGATTAGAACCTACGGTTCAAATGCTCCCGGCACGATGAGTGAGTTTCTTAAATTATCGAGTTTAAAAGAAGAAACTGCCGGCAAATATCCGAATCAGCTTGAAATGGCAAAGAACATTGCGAACGATTATGATCTTTTAGCATCCAGAATTAATGAAATTGGACTTAAACTTCAAAAAGAATTTGGTGATGAAATTACTGCCGGCAAACTTTACAGCATCGCAGAAAGATATGAGAAACATGTTTGGATGTTAAAATCACTTTTTAAAAATTAATTCGTTACATTTTAAAAAAATAAAAATACTTTTTTAATCAAAATAGGAAAAACAAAAATGGAAGAAATCAATCAAGTATCAATGCCAAGAATTGGCGACGCTGCGCCTGAATTTAAAGCAGTAACAACACAAGGTGAAATTAATTTCCCAACTGATTACAAAGGAAGCTGGGTAATTTTATTTAGTCACCCTGCAGATTTTACTCCGGTTTGCACAAGTGAATTTATGACCTTTGCAACAATGGAAGATCAATTTGCAAAAGCAAATACTAAGCTTGTTGGATTATCGGTTGATGGACTATACAGCCACATCGCCTGGCTCAGAACCATAAAAGACAAAGTCCAATACAAAGGAATGAAAGATGTTGAAGTAAAATTCCCTTTGATCGAAGATATTACAATGACAGTAGCAAAAAGATATGGAATGATTCAACCGGGCGAAAGCAGTACAAAAGCTGTTCGCGCTGTATTCTTTATTGATCCCAAAGGAATAATCAGAACAATTATTTATTATCCTTTAAGTCTCGGAAGAAACTTTGACGAATTATATCGTGTGATAATTGCGCTTCAAACAGCAGATGAATTTGGCATTGCAACTCCAGCAGATTGGAGACCGGGCGATGATGTGATAGTTCCGCCGGCTGGTTCTTGCGGTAGTGCAAAAGATAGAATGGAAGGAAAGGAAAAAGATGTTAAATGTTACGATTGGTTCTTCTGTACCAAGCCAATCTCTAAGGAAAAAGTGCTTGATACTGTATTAAAAAAATAATTAGACTCATATAAAGAAATTAATAAAAGGAGTAATAATATGAACAGTAATCCTAATAATGGTAGCAAATGTCCGGTGCATTCTCCGAGCGTTAGCACCATAGGGACTAAAATCGAAGAGTGGTGGCCCAATCGTTTGAAGCTAAACATTCTCCGACAAAATTCTAATCTTTCCAATCCAATGGATAAAGATTACAATTACAAAGAAGCATTTAAATCTCTTGACTATCAAGCACTGAAAAATGACTTGAAAGAATTGATGACACAATCACAAGATTGGTGGCCTGCTGACTTTGGACATTACGGACCGCTTTTTATTCGTATGTCTTGGCATTCTGCCGGTACTTATAGAATTGGTGATGGAAGAGGTGGCTCTGCCGGGGGATTTCAGCGTTTTGCTCCTTTAAATAGCTGGCCCGATAATGCTAATCTTGATAAGGCGCGCAGACTGCTTTTGCCAATCAAACAGAAATATGGGAACAAAATTTCCTGGGCTGATTTATTAGTGCTTGCTGGTAATGTAGCTCTGGAATCAATGGGATTTAAAACCTTTGGATTTGGTGGTGGACGAGAAGATTCTTGGGAACCGGATAAAAGTATTTATTGGGGCGCTGAAAATAAATGGCTTTCAGATGACAAACGTTACTCGGGCGAAAGACAGCTTGAAAATCCTCTTGCTGCTGTGCAGATGGGATTGATTTATGTTAATCCCGAAGGACCAAACGGTGTTCCTGATCCAGTCGCAGCAGCTAAAGATATTCGTGAAACTTTTACACGAATGGGAATGAATGATGAAGATACAGTAGCTCTGATAGCTGGAGGTCATACATTTGGTAAAGCTCACGGTGCAGGAGATCCAAAACTTATGGGACATGAACCGGAAGCAGCTGATGTTGAAGAACAAGGTTTGGGTTGGAATTATAAATACAAATCAGGCAAAGGACCAGATACACTTACAGGTGGACCAGAATTAACCTGGACTACAACTCCAACAAAATGGGGACACGATTTCTTCAAACATCTTTTTAAGTATGATTGGAAGTTGACCAAAAGTCCTGCCGGTGCATATCAGTGGGTTGCAAAGAATGCGAAAGAAATTATTCCAGGTGCACACGATTCTTCAAAAAAACATTTACCCGGAATGCTAACTACAGATCTTTCACTAAAATTTGATACTGAATATGAAAAAATTTCAAGACGCTTTTATGAAAACCCTGATGCTTTGGCAGATGCATTTGCACGAGCATGGTTTAAACTTCTTCACAGAGATATGGGACCGAAAGCCCGATATCTTGGTCCTGAAGTGCCCAAGGAAGATTTGATTTGGCAGGATCCGATTCCAAAAGTTGATCATAAATTAGTGGATGAGAACGATATTACTGCTTTGAAGAAAAAAATCCTTGCTTCAGGTCTCTCGATATCTGAATTGGTTTCTACAGCTTGGGCTTCCGCATCAACTTATCGTAATTCAGATAAGAGAGGTGGTGCAAACGGCGCTCGAATAAGATTAGAACCACAGAAATATTGGGAAGTAAATAATCCAGCTCAATTGTCAAAAGTACTCGATGTACTTGAAAAGATTCAGAAAGAATTTAACTCGGCACAAAAAGATAGTAAGAAAATTTCTTTGGCTGACTTGATTGTTCTTGCTGGTTGCGCTGCAGTTGAACAAGCTGCAAAGAATGCAGGATTTAATATTACCATTCCTTTCACTCCAGGAAGAATGGATGCTTCACAGGATCAAACAGATGTTGATTCATTTGCTGTACTTGAACCTTTTGCAGATGGATTCCGAAATTATTTGAAAGCAAAGTCTGAAATTCCATCAGAACATTTTCTTGTTGATAAAGCTAACTTACTTAATCTTTCAGTTCCGGAAATGACAGTGCTGGTTGGTGGAATGCGTTCATTAAAAACTAATTGGGATAATTCAGATTACGGGTTACTGACCGATCATCCTGAAGTTTTAACTAATGATTTTTTTGTCAATCTTTTAGATATGGGTACCGAATGGAAAGCAGTTGATGATTCAAAAGAAAAGTTTGAAGGACGGGATCGTAAAACAGGTAAACCGAAATGGAAAGCCACTCGTGTAGATTTGATTTTCGGTTCAAACTCAGAACTAAGAGCAGTTGCTGAAGTTTATGCAAGTTCAGATAGCAAGGAAAAATTTGTAAGAAATTTTGTAGCTGTGTGGAATAAAGTTATGATGCTTGATAGGTTTGATTTGAGTTAATTAGTAAATTTCATTAAAAAGTTATTTAACTTAGTTTTATGAAAGCCGTGGTAGAAATATCGCGGCTTTTTTTATTTATACACCAATATGCCAAGGAAATAAAAAAATTAAAATGTCGTCCCGATGGGTCTCTTTATTATTTTCAATTTTTGACATATTAATAATTTATTATTAAGAAAATTCCACCTAATATAACAAGAATACCACAAATTCTTTTTATCCATAAAATTGATTTTGATTTTTCAGACCAATTTAAGTATTTCTGAACTTTTTCGGTTAATGTGCCTGCACCAACAATTACAGAACAATGCCCTACTCCAAAGACAATTAAGAATAAAACTGCCAGCAAGTAATTTGTTTGAGCTGTTTGAAATACAACGCCAAGCACAGGTGCCATATATGCAAATGTGCAAGGGCCTAATGCTATTCCAAAAATCAATCCTAAGATTAATGCTGCTAATAAACCTTTAGTTTTAGTCTGTTTTAATGCAGCACTATTCCAATCAAATTTAATAATATCAAGAAGATATAGCCCAACCAAAAAAAATATTGCAGCTACAAAATAATTTCCGTAAACACCAACATCCCCTAATAATCTTCCGAGTGAAGCCGTGATTATCCCAATTAATGCAATAGTAATTAAAATACCAACAGAAAACACCAATGAAATATTAAATGTTCGGACAACAGAAACTTTCCCTTGCGAACTGATAAACCCTATGACTAATGGAATGCTTGATAGATGACAGGGAGAAAGCAATATTGATAAAATACCCCAGCCAAAAGAGGCAAGTAATGCAATCCAAACTGTGCCGGTCATTGCTTCATAAAGTGTTACAAAAAGTGATTCGACCATTTTTTCTCCAATTACTTTTTTAATAACATAAAGGTCTATATTATTATAAAAGTGAATATTGACTTAAACAATTTTTAGATTCCAACATGAAATATTTGATATTGATAATACTATTTTACAATTTTCAAGCCTTTACTTTGAAACACTTTATCAATTTCCCCTTCCGGATAAAATCCCTTATGTCTGTGGAACTCTTTCACTTTTTCATCAAGAAATATTTGGGTTGGTATTAGTTTAATTTTATAAACCTCAGCATATATTTGCTGTTCTCTTGTCCATACATCATAAAAAACGACCTTTACTTGTGAGCCGTATTTTGCCTCAATTGCTTTCATAACTGGCTGCATCATTTTACAAGGAATGCAATTTACAGAACCAAGTTCGATGAAAGTTACTTGCGATTTTGTACTTTCAATTACACTATTTGATTCTTCAGCCTTTTGAACTTCACAATGTGTAAGACTAAATAAAAGCAATAACAGTAAAGAATATTTAATGAATAGTTGAAATATTAATTTTTTAAGCATTTCAATTTTCCTTTAACCAATTAAGAATTTGTTCATCCTTAGGTATTATGCCATAACTTTTCACGGTTTCATTAACAACCAGAGCCGGTGTCATCATAATTCCGTAGCTCATCATTTCGTTTATATTTTCCACTTTTGTTATTTTCAGCTTGAATATTATTATTTGTTACTATATTTCTAACCTTGGCTTCAAGAGTTTTGCATTTTGAACAGCCAGCCCCAAGTATTTTTACAGAAAGCATATTGACATTTTCCATATTTTTTTAACATTATAATCATAATTCGGTATTCAATGTTTTTATGTTAATCATTATTAAAATTTATTTAGAAGTTAGTAAAAATTTATTGACTGATTTAAGCTTACTTCGGTCAGAATCAACTTCATTTAGATCAGCAATCCAAAAATCGAGTGAAGTTAAAATTGCTGTAATTCTCTCATCTTCAGGGCTGCGATTTATAGAATAACTATTCCATCTACCTTCTCTGTGTTCAGTAATAAAGCCAGCTTTTTTCAGCAAGCTTAAATGCTGTGAAATTGTAGATGGCGCTAACTTTAAAATGCTGGTAATTTCACAAACACAAAGTGGACGATATTGAAGCATTTTCAATATTCTGAGTCGGTTTTTATCAGAGAGTACTTTGAAGATATTTGATGATTCTTTCATTTATTCTATTTCGTTATATACCGAAATACAAGGAAGGAAGAAGTGTACTCAAAATAATTTTTAAACTATATTTTTTACTTCACACTTATCACATTCAAATTGCAGTGTTGTATGATTGATTTCATAACGCTCGTGTAATTCATGTTCTATTAACTTCTGAATTTCTGCAGTTTTGCTTACTGTCATATCTTCAACTTCAATGTGAGCTTCAAAGTGTGTATCGTTATCATTTAATTTCCACAAATGAATATGATGAACATTTTTTACTCCGTTTAAAGACTCCACTAAAATTTTTAACTCATTTAAATCTATCCCTTCCGGCGAGGACATCATAACAATATCAAGTGATTCTTTTACTATCTCATAAGTTTCTTTTAAGATGTAAAGAGAAATAAGAATTGTTAAGAGCTGATCAATCCAATATATTTTGTAGAAAATAATAAAAACTGCACCTATAATAACAGCAAGAGATGAAACAGCATCGCTCAATAAATGAAAGTAAGCTGCGCGGATGTTGAGATTACTTTCAGAACCTTTTTTAAGAAACAGTGTTCCTGCCACATTTGCAAACAATCCTAATGCAGCTATAATCAACATCAGGCTTCCGGTGATTTCCGTAGGATGATAGAATCGTTCAATCGCTTCTTTAATTAAAAAGAAACTGATAATAATAAGACTGCTAGCGTTTATTATTGCTGCAATAATCTCTGCACGTTTTAATCCAAATGTATATTTGAAAGTTTTGGGTCTCTTGCTTAAACGCATTGCAATGTATGTGATGATGATTGCAATACCATCGCTAAAATTGTGCAGTGCATCCGAGATAAGTGATAAGCTGCCGGAAATAAATCCACCAATTACTTCTGCTATGGTTATGAAAAAGTTCAGAGCCATAGTTATGAGCAGATTTTTTTTTGAAGTTCCTGTTCCGCGATTATGTGAATGATTGTGTGCCATGATTTTCCTTTATTTATTTAGTCGTTGCGATCCAAACGAAGTCGGGAGAAACAATCTATTGTTTTGATAATGATGTTAGAATCACTTTCGTTCTATAGCAATAATTTTTTTAATTTCTTCTCTCATCTTCAATGGTGAATTTGTTGTAATTGAATCAATACCAAGATTGATCAATCTTATAGCATCCTCAACTTTATCAACATCATATGCACAAAAATCTAATTTATTTACCCGCAAAGATTTTACAAGTTTTTCATCAATATATGGCGCTGCATTTACATCTATGCCATCACAGTTAAGTGTTTTAAGCGTTTGCATCAATCTTTTTTGTGCTAATGATTTTAAGCATTTCTTTTTTGAAAAATACCATCCAAACAGCCAATAAGTTTCTATCTCAGGTAAATATTTTTTTGCCGACTGTACTGCGTTTGGATTAAATGCAATTATTCTGATTCTATCTTTTTGAATCGGGAACTGGTTTAATATTTCTCTAAGTTTCTCAATAAAAATTTCGCGGTCATCTTTTATTTCAATGTAAATCCCTTTGCCTTCGGGAATTATCCCAAGCACCTCTTGAAGAGTTGGAATTGTTGTTCCTATGTAATTATTGCTCTTCCAGGAACCAACATCTAATTTTTTAAGTTCAGATAATTCTGATGACCGAACTTTTATTTTTATTTTTTTTTCTGTTACTCTTTTAGTATCGGGATCGTGTATGCAAACAATCTCATTATCTTTTGTAAGCCAAAAATCACCTTCAATAAAATCAGCTTCTTCTTTAAATGCCAATTCAAAAGAAGGAATTGTGTTCTCCGGAGCTGCATAAGAGGCACCGCGATGCGCTACGATTATTGTTTGTGTATTTGTGTTTGTTTGCATATCAATTTTGTTCTATCATTTCTCTGTCATTGCTAATCCCGCCCTGTCTATCGCAGGCAGGCTCAGTGGGTGAGGCAATCTGTTGATTCTAGTGAGATTGCTTCAGAACTATCGTCCCTACTAATGACATCCTACATTTTGTCACTGCGAGGAACGAAGCGGTCTCACTTTTAGAACTTCTGAGATTGCTTCACTCGAGAGGACCTGCCTACCGGACAGGCAGGCTCGTTCGCAATGACGATAAAGTCATTCTTTTGATATATAAAAGCAACGCTTTTATTTGTAACTCGCAATGACAAATTTAACACACATAATCTTTAGCAAGCTGAGTAAATTCTTCAATTTGATTTTTAATCCACATAGAATCTTTGTGTAACTCTTTCGCCATTAATTTTGCAACTTCCGGTGCCATTTCTATACTTGCTTTTGCATTCAGTAATAAAGCTCTCGATCTGCGTGCTAAAAAATCCTCAACTGTTCTTGCCATTTCTTTACGAGCTGCCCAAATTACTTCTGCTTTTAAATATGGAAACGATGGATGAAGTTTTTCTTTAAGTTCCGAATTTACCGAAATCAAAGTTTCTTCAATTTGTTTCTTATCTATTCCATAATAGTAAAGTGGTTCTTCAAAATTTGTGTTCTTCAAATAACCGTGAATAGGAAGATTTTTAGTAACACATTCTATCTCAGCAAGTCCGCATACTAAAATTGCCTTATCAATTACATCTTCAGCCATCTTTCTGTAGATCGTCCACTTGCCTCCGGTAATTGTTATTAAGCCGGAAATCGAAACAGTGATTTGATGTTTCCTGGAAATATCTTTTGTCGGAATAATATTACCGTTAGAGATTGCCAGTGGTCGCAAGCCGGCAAAAACACTTAACACATCTTCTCGCTTTGGATCTTTACATAAATATTTCGCAGAAGTTTTTAACAGAAAATCAATTTCTTCTTCCGATGCTCTTGGTTCAAGTGATGGTTCTTTAACTTCTGTATCTGTGGTGCCAATGATTACTTTGTTATGCCACGGCACAGCAAATAAAACTCTGCCATCAGAAGTATGTGGAATCATAATTGCTGAATCACCTTGAAGAAAAGATTTATCAAGAACAATATGAGCTCCGCGGCTAAGAATTACCGAGTTTGCAGATTTTTCTTCATCCATCATCCTGATATCACCAACAAAAATTCCGGCAGCATTTATAAATGATTTGCCTTTTACAAAAAATATTTCGTTGCTTTCAACATCCAGTAATTTAATCCCGTTCAATAATCCGCTTTCATCCTTTGTAAATCCAATGGCTTTGATATAGTTAAGAACGGTTGCGCCATTATCAACTGCTGTTTGAGCAAGATTTATTGCGAGACGTGAATCATCAAATTGTCCATCGCAATAAATTACACCGCCAAGCAACCCATTTGGGTCAAGATTTGGAATTGCATTTAGTGTCTCTTCTTTAGAAATTTTTTGTGAAGGACCGAGTCCATATTTCCCAGCCATCAAATCATAAACTTTCATTCCGATATTATAAAACGGACCTTCCCACCATTCATAAATGGGGATAATAAATTGTTGATTCCTTACCAAATGAGGAGCGTTTTGTAAAAGCAATCCGCGTTCGTGAAGTGCTTCGAATACCAATGAAAGATCGCCTTGCGCTAAATATCTAACTCCGCCGTGAGCTAATTTTGTGCTTCTGCTTGATGTGCCTTTTGCAAAATCAGATTGCTCAACAAGTAAAGTTTCAAATCCTCTTGATGCCGCATCAACTGCAGCACCTAAACCTGTTGCGCCGCCGCCGATAATTATAACATCCCAAATTTTGCCGGGATTAGATTTTAAATTTAAAAGTAGAAATTCTCTGTTCATTAATAAGCTGCTTTAGGTTAAACATCACCTTTTAATTTTTTAATATAATGCTCAATCTCTAAAAGATAAGAATTACGATTAACAAGTTTCTTAATTTCAGCAAGATTCTCTTTAGCGGCTTTTTCACCAGCAGTAATTATTTCTCTGGTCATATCAAAATCAGCCCAGGTTAAATGTCGTACCTGCGGACGAATAACTAAATCAGCTTCTCTTAATCTTAAAACAGAAAGATGAAACGAAGTAATATCCTCCGCGCGATAAAGTATTTCAAAAACATTTTGCGGCTGATCAATTGTTTTAATGCATCGCGTTACATCAACACCTAAAACTCTATCGGCGCCAATTTCACGCGCTCTGCCAGCAGGTACACTTTCAGATGCACTTCCATCAATTAAAAAATAATTATCTAATCTAACCAGTGGAAAAATTCCCGGTATTGCCGAACTTGCTTTTATTACCTGTCTTAAACTTCCTCTGGTAAAATTAATTTCTTCGCCGGAAAGTAAATCTGTGGCGATTGCAGAATATTTAATTTTTAGATTTTTCAATCGGTGAATCCGGAATCATCTGATAAATTTCCTTTGCTAATTCTTCATCAAAATAGGAAAGACGATTTAGCGCTTTCAAAGCTTGTATTCTCGTTCCAATGTAATCATAGAATTGTTCGAAATAACTCTTGTCCGGTTTTTTATTATTCTCTTTTAATTTATCAGTTCCAAGCTCAACAAATTTTGGATGCTTGATTGCTTTTAAAATAAAATCTTCAACTTCTTTTGCATTACCGTAATAAGCGTATAATCCGCCAACAAGTGCGCCCATACTGCATCCGGTAATCGAATGAATCTTTATATTTTCTTCATCAAGAACTTTTAGCAAACCAATGTGAGCCAAACCTCTTGCACCGCCGCCGCCAAGGGCTAATCCAAATTTTGACATAAATGTTATTCTGTTTTTTAGAATTAATAAATTTTTTATTTATTCATTTTTTTAGAGATTGCTTCGGGACTATCGTCCATTGCAATGACATCCAGTTTCCCAAAATGTAATTCAAATCAAATAACAACCGAAAAAATGCTTGCAATAATCAAAACAGAAAAACCAATTACAATATTTCTTTTAATTTTTGGTTCACCTAAAATCAAAGTGTAAATCATTTTAATAAGATTGTTGCTTGCTGATGCAATAATAGTTGCATTTACAATTGTATTGAAATGGAAACTACTGTCAGTCAGCTGAAATAAATTTAGTATATAAGGATCAATATCAGTAACACCAACTATTAATGAAATAATATTTACTCCCATATTTCCATAATTAGCAACAACAAGGTTTGTTAGTACTGCAAAGAATCCAAAAAGTAATCCAAATACTAAAGCAGTTTTAAACTCTAATGGATTTTGTGTGTTGTTTACTTTTAATGCTTCATCATTAGATGTTTTACTTTTTATCTGAAGCAAGGCAATTAACGCAGCACTTATAATTATAAATCCCATAAAATAAGGGAGTAATATCATAGCAACATTGATATTGAAAATCCAAGCGAGAATTAATATTCGGATGTACATCATTCCGGTTGCAGCAAGTATTCCGGATGTGATTAAAACAGCATCATTTTCTTCTTTGCTTTTTTTAGCTAGTATAATTGTAGTTGCCGTGCTGCTGTATAATCCACCCAAAACGGCTGATAAAATTATTCCGGAATTTGGGAACACAAACTTTTTTAACAAATAGCTGAAATAAGAAATACTGGAAACGGCTACTATTGATAACCAAATTTGATAAGCAGAAATATTAATCCATTTAGATATCGGATCGTACGGCAGTAATGGTAAAACTATTCCTGCAATAATTATAAACTTTGCAAGTGTTGTGAATTCGTTCCTGTCAAATTTTTTTGAAAACTGAAATAAACTTTCTTTCATCTCTACTACTATCAAAATTGTTACGAAGATTAACATCACCATCCAGGGCGGTTGTAAATAAACAAGCGGAGTAAGACAATAAGTAATAAGAGCGATAACTACAGAAGTTAATCCCCATTGGTTTTTAACTTTAATCTTGTTGAAATAATAAACTCCAAGTAATGCGGCAAGAACAAAACCACCGGCAAAAAATAATGTAAGAGTTTCTGGACTGAGTATGTAAAGAATAAAACCAAAAATTCCGACAAGAGTGATCGTACGATCTGTACCAAAGAGTGATTCAAACTCAAGTTCAATATGCAGTCTCCTCTGCTCAAGACCAATTAGTAAAGAGAAAAGAACAACCAACAAAAAGTTGATTAAGTCTTTTGGTATTTGTGAAAATATTTCCATAATATTTTTCCTTTTCTGTCATTGCTAGCAAAGCGAAGCAATCTGTAGTTTTCCTTAAGATTAGAGACTCTCATTTCTCACAATGACTGATAACTACCGAACAAGATTATATCCTCCTAAAACTTCTTTTTTAGATGAAATAATTTACCAATATTAATTTTTATCTGTTACCAAATTATTCATATACTTTTTCTTCAAATTTATCGGAATCTGCTGCATCTTTTTCAATATCACGAATATTCTTTTCTACAAACTCGCCATCCGATGTAAGCAGCTGTTTAAAATACTCGTGTTGTATAACAAGATTCATAATTTCATTTGTACCTGTCCATATCATAATAAGTCTTGTATCGCGCAGCATTCTTTCAATAGGGAAAACATTAGTATAACCAATTCCTCCCATAACTTGCATGGCATTATTAATAACTTCCCAGGCAGTATCAGTAGCAAATTTTTTAGATTCAGAAACAAGTCGCCTTTGTAAAGAAGCATCTACATTATTATCAATTACCTGTGCTGTTGAATGAACTAATGCTCTTGCAGCATCTAACTTTGTTAAACTATCGGCAATCATAAAACTAACCGCTTCAAAAGAACGGATTTTTTTACCAAATGCTTTTCGTTTGTTGCTGTAATGTGCAGCTATTTCTAAAGCTGAACGTGCCATTCCTAATGCACCGGCAGCACTTGTCATACGTTCCGGAATCATCATCTGATTAAAAATTTCTTCTGCTTTATTTTCTTCACCAATCAGGTTTTCTTTTGGTACTTTTACATTCCGCAATATGATTCTTCCTGTTCCGCCGCCTCTTGTACCCATCAAACCATAAATATGTTTTACTTCAACCCCCATTTTTCTATCCACCAGAAAAGCGCTCATTAAACCTTTCCCTCGTTCATCAGTTCCAGTGCGAGCATAAATTAAAAAATAATCCGCCCCTTCAGCACCAACGATAAATCTTTTTTGCCCGTTAAGAATATAATAATCACCATCCCGTTTAGCAGTAGTTGTTGCTCCAAAAAAATCCGAGCCGCCACGGGGTTCGGTTAATCCTTCTGCTGTAGTAAGTTTACCAGCAAGAGTTGTGACAAGATATTTTTCTTTTTGTTTTGTTGTACCAAATTTATTAATGGCTTCACCAACAATACTGACTAATGAATAAAGGCAAGGTAAAGTTGTACCAAGCACCCCAATTTCTTCTAAAGCTATTACTTCTTCTTTCCAGCTTAAATCTCGTCCGCCATATTCTTTGGGAAACCTTAATCCTAATAAATTTCTTTGTGCGGCTTTCTCAATAAATTCTCTGGGAAATCTAATTTTATCTGCGTCAAGGTCTAAAAGAAGTTGACGCGGTACATCCTCTTTTACAAATGCCCTCATCTCTGATTGAATTTGTAATTGGATATCGGAATAAATATTTGAGTTCATAAATTTAATTCCTATTGTTTAAGAAATTTCTTTGGCAACCAACATTTCAAAGTTGTTAATTGTTGTTGAAGAATATTGAATAATTTTTCCTTTACATTGTAAAAGTAGTTAGGTAGCCTCACTCATAGTTTTATAGATTGCTTTCGGACTATCGTCCCTCATAATGACGAAAAGACAGTCATTGCAAATCCCGATTCATCGGGATGAAGCAATTTATTACCTAACAGAATTATATCCACCTAGAACACCTTTTTTAGATAAAACAATTTGCCAGAGCTGATTTTTACTTCTCGCACGGAACGCTCCAGCACTTGAAAGTAAAAAATATTTCCACATTCTATAAAATCTTTCACCGTATTTATCTTTAATTTTATTCCAACTGTTGTTGAAATTATCATACCAAGCCATTAATGTTTTGTCGTAATCTGCCCCGATATTATGCCAATCCTCCATAACAAATATACCTTCAATTGCTTTACCAAGTTGAGCTATAGATGGTAACATTCCATTTGGAAAGATATATTTATGTGTCCAAGCATCTATTGCATTTGTAGAACGAACTTCACCGATTGTGTGAAGTAAAAATAATCCATCCTCTTCTAAGTCTCTATCTGCTATTTGGAAATACTCTTTATAATTTTTGTAACCAACATGTTCAATCATTCCAACACTCACAATTCTATCAAACTTTTCATTTACATCTCGATAATCTTGCAATCGGAATTCGACTGGCAGACCTTTGCATAATTCTTTCCCAAGTACAACCTGCTCTTTAGAAACAGTAATTCCAACTACTTCTACTCCATATTTTTCTGCAGCATATTTACCAAACGCACCCCAGCCGCAGCCAATATCGAGCACCCGCATACCTGGTTTTAGATAAAGTTTCTTGCAAATCAAATCGAGTTTATTTTCCTGAGCTTCACCTAAAGTAGCTGCGTTCTTCCAATAAGCACAGCTATAGTTCAATCTTTTATCAAGCATATTTTGAAATAAATCATTCCCTAAATCGTAATGTCTTTCACCAATTATAAATGCCCGGCGCCTTGCCTGCATATTAATCAGATAAAATCCAGCGAGTTGAAGAGCAACTTTAAGATTTCGTTTAACTTTATTTTGTAAATCAGCATGGATAATTCTAAAAATCATTTCGTCAAGTTTTTCAACATCCCACCAATTATCCATATATGATTCGCCAAGACCAAGCTCAACTTCTGTTACTGCGCGTTTATAAAATCTATCATCCTGAACTTGAATGTCCCAAGGGTTACTGCCGTTAATTTTGATACCGGCGAGAGAAAATAATTCTTTGACAAGTGATTGATATTTATTTGATCCCATTTTTGACACCTAAATTTTATTGATGAAATCATCTTTCTAAACTAATACCCTTTCTTTTAGATTGCTTCCGTGTTAAAGCCCTTCACAATGACTATTTAATTGTCATTGCGATCCCGACGAAGTCGAGAGAAGCAATCTATAATATCCGAAAGATTGCTCCCCCGATCGATTCGGGCAGGCTGTCGAAGACTTCTTGCAATGATTTACACAAATTTATTTAGCAAAATATCTTTTCTTAAACCGAAGAGCTACATTAACGAGCATTATCAGAACCGGAACTTCTACCAATGGGCCAATGACAGTTGCAAATGCTGCTGGTGAGTTAATTCCAAAAACTGCAACTGCTACCGCAATAGCTAATTCAAAATCGTTACTGCCTGCTGTGAATGCAACAGTTGTTGTCTTTTCATAAGAGACTCCCTGCCTTTTAACAAAAAAGAATGTAACGAAAAACATAAAGGCGAAGTAAAATGTATATGGAATAGCAACACGAATTACATCCATCGGCAGTTCAACTATTTTTTCTCCCTTAAGAGAGAACATAACAAAAATTGTGAACAACAAAGCAATTGTAGTAAGTACAGAAATCTTAGGAATAAATTTGCTGTGATACCATTCTTTGCTTCTGGCTTTTACTAAAATTAATCTTGTTAATACTCCACCCGCGAAAGGAATTCCAAGATAGATTAAAACTGTAACCGCAATCTCCCAGATAGAAACATCAACCAATGCACCGCTGAATCCAAACAATGGCGGAAGGATTGTAATAAATATATAAGCATAAACCGAGTAAAGAAGAACCTGGAATATTGCGTTGAATGCAACGAGTCCCGCTGCTAATTCCGAATCGCCTTTAGCTAAATCGTTCCATACCAAAACCATCGCAATACATCTCGCTAACCCGACTAATATTACTCCTATTGCCATTTCCGGTTTATCCGGTAAAAGAATAATTGCAAGAAGAAACATTACTAACGGTCCGACAATCCAGTTTTGTACTAATGATATGCTAAGCAGCTTAACATTTTTAAAGACAATCGGGAGTTCTTCGTACTTAACTTTTGCAAGCGGCGGATACATCATTAAGATTAATCCAATTGCGATAGGAATGTTTGTAGTGCCAGCGCTCAATGAATCCCAAAACCCGGCAATACCCAGATAAAGTGAACCAGCGGCAACACCAAGGAACATTACAATAAATATCCATAGTGTTAAATATCTGTCGAAGAATGAAAGTTTTTTTAATACAGTACTCATAAATAATCCCTTTTAATTTGAACATTGTTTATCGTATGTTGAATGTTGAACATTGAATATTGGCTCTAACTTAAAGGAAATTCTCAATGATCAACTTTCATTTTTATTTGAATATTGGACATTGTTTGTTGAGCATTGAATATTGTTTGTACCTTAGAAGAAACTATCAATAATCAATTCTCAACGCTTAATTATCAATTTGAATTTTTATTTTTTTTAGCAGTAGCAATGCTTTTGGCAACTATTGCAATTAATTCTTCTGTCTCTTCAAAAACCTGATTAAGTTTTTCTTTGGGTTTTATCATTTCTTTAATCTGAATAATTTTCAAAGCTGTCCGGCACTCTTTTAATTCTTTTAGAACTACACCCATTTTATGAATAAAATCATTTCTGGATTCGGCTGCTTGTGCTTCACCATAATTGAATGTTGGAGAATGACATGATTTTATTAACTGACCAGCTATATAATTTCCGGCTCTTGAATTTGGTAAAGCTTCGACTACATCAATCATTCTGCAGGTATATTTAACCATCCGATCTTCAAGATCAAATTTCTTTTGATTCATAATTGCACCTCACAAATTGATTTTTTTTTATTGAGAATTGATCGTTGAACATTGAATTTTTAATATTGAAAGAAAATTTTCAATAGTCAATTCTCAATGCTCAATTATCAATTTGTTTTAAAAACTTCTTAAACTCCATTTTTATTTCATCTCTTACTCTGCGATAAACAGGCATCACTTCTTCTTCTGTTCCTATGGCTTCTGCAGGATCATCAAAGCCAATGTGCAAGCGATGCTTTACTTTTCCAATAAACACAGGACAAGCTTCTTTAGCGCTATCGCAAACTGTAATAACATAATCAAAAGATTGTGAAAGATATTTATCAACATTCTCTGCTTTACCATTACTTATATCGATTCCAACTTCCTTCATTGCTTTGACTGCAAACGGATTTACTTTTTCTGCAGGCTTTGTACCGGCAGAATACACTTCAAGATTTTTATCAAACGATTTGAGAAATCCTTCCGCCATTTGACTGCGGCAGCTATTACCTGTGCACAATATTAAAATTCTTTTTTTCACCGACACTCCAATTATTATTTTATTAGTAAATTAATTGCAAAATCCTGATGTCTGTGCAGCAAGTTTTGCAAAATCCATTGATATTTCGTTGCTTATAGTTGTGTTACATTCTTGCAGAATACTTTTAATAGCATTTTGCTTTTCTGCGAGATTCAGATTCAGCGGATTATTTTGAATCTTGGATGCAAGCTCTCTTAGTTCAGTAATTTCGTGCTGTGTTAATGTTCCTTCATATTGCTTTTTCTGAAAAGCAGAAGATAAGGTATAATACCTTTTGGTCAGCCCAGAAATTTCTTCATCACTTTCATATTTATTAAGTGAATTTAAGTATTCAATCACTTCCGGTATCGCTTGAAGAGAGCGTATGAAATCGTCTGCAATATATTGTAATTGTGTATCTATCATTTTCATTTCTCCTATCCGCAGCAACTGCTTGCAGGTTTTGCAAGAGTGGCAAAGTTTAATTTTAATTTTTCACTTAGATATGAATTAAGTTCTTGATAAAAACTGATAAGCTTTTCCTGTGAAGTGTAAAAATCATTTAACACTTTATTCTCCATTGCTTTTTTTCTGGCTTCTTCAATTTTAACTTCGCCATCTGGAGTAAGTCCACCATAATTTGCTTTCATCTGGTAATCTCGAAGCACTGTGTTATATTCCATTGATGATTCTCTAGCTTCATCACTAACACAAAAATTATCTCTCGCCTTTATAAAGTTTTGATACGGCTCTGGGTTTAGTATTGCTTTGCCTAAGGCAACAGAAACAAAATTTAACCGCTCACGAGTTCGCTGCTCGACTGTTAATTGTTCTTCTTCCATTATTATCCTGTTATTTGATTAATAATATTTTCTTTCTTCCGTCATTACGAACGAGTCATCGAGTGAAGCAATCTGTTTCGCTTTTAAAGATTGCTTCGGCTAATCGCCATCGCAATGACAATCATCTTTCGCGTCATTGCGAGTGAGTCTTCGAACGAAGCAATCTATCACATTACAATAGCTTGCTTCAGGACTATCGTCCTTCGCAATGACTATGCGTTTGTCATTACGAGCGAAGCGAAGTAATCTGTTTCGCTTTTAAAGATTGCTTCGGCTAATCGCCATCGCAATGACTGTCAGCTTTCGTGTCATTGCTAACGAGCCTGCCTGTCCGGTAGGCAGGTCTTCGAGTGAAGCAATCTGCTGCATATTTAGAGATTGCTTTGTCCCTCGCAATGACTGAACCCGTTTCTCATTTCACTAAAACATTATTTGTAAATAAAAGATTCGCCGCTTTATTAATTATGTTCAACCCTTTAATTTCACTTTCCAACAATGGCATTATTGTAACCGGCAATTGAAATCTCTCTTTTATTTCTGCAAGATATTTTTCCTGCATCTTTCTTCTCTTGATGAAAAATTCATTTGTGCAGTATTCCGGGTCAAGCACTTGATTTGCAACAACAAACTGAGTTTCGATTCCTGCTTCTTTCAAATCGAGCATTGCTCTATATGCCTCTATAACCGGCGTTGATTCCGGATAAACAACAAACGAAAAGATAGATTGATTTGCATCTTTCATTCTCGCAATAACTCTATCAAATCTTTTTTGAGTAACCGATTTTGCATCCTGGCTTTTCTGATTTGTTGTAACCATCATACTCACCTGGTCGCTGTAATCGAACGGAAGCTCGAGTAATCGGAGCGTATGACCGGTTGGCGCCGTATCAAATACGACAAAATCATAATCATCGCTTTCAACATAGCCCATAAATTTATCGAATGCCGCCATCTCTTCTGTACAGGGTGATTCAAGTTCTTCTTTAATAGCAATCATCATATCTTCGGAGTATTTTGGTTTTGATTCTTCAATAATGCGTTGCTTGTATTCCTCGGTTGCTTTTTCCTGATCAACAATTACAGACCAAAGGTTTTCCACGCCTTCAACTTTCTGAATATGATCGTTAATAGTTTGTTCAAGCACTTCGCCGATATGTGCTGCCGGATCTGTTGTTAGCAATAATGTTTTATATCCTTCTGTTGCAAACTTGTAAGCTGTTGCTACTGAAATTACTGTTTTACCAACTCCACCTTTACCTGTGAAGAAAATTGATTTTGTTTTACTGTTAGGTTTAATAATGTCATCAATTGAATCTGGTATAAAATTATTAAATTGTGTTTTTAATAATTCGCCACTACCAATTACATAGGTCTGTTTAGCAGAATTTGCGAATAAATCTTTTTCAATATTTAAAATTCTCTCAACGCCTTTAATTTCATCGTCTCGTTGATACATTTTTCTTATCTTGATAGGAAAATCCGACTCAATAATTTTGATATATTTTTGCTGCATATCAAATCTGCTTTTGAAGAAAGGATGTTCGCATACTTCTTCCGGTAGCATTCCGTTGATAATCAGTTCAACATTTTTAACGCCGATTTCATTTAATTCTTTTGATGATCTTTTTGTTTCATAAACAGAAGTTTCTTCCGGTTGAAGAACGAACATAAAAGTTGTTCTTTCTGCATCACCTAATAATCGTGTTGCTTCATCATATTTAATTTTGTTTTCCTGAATAGATGCAACGGGACCTATACAAGTATTGCCTTGTCCTTTAGCGCTTTCTTCAATGTGTGTACTCCAATCCACCGGCAATTCGAGAAGACGAATTGTGTGCCCAGTCGGTGCGGTATCAAAAATTACTACATCATAGTTTTTGCCTTTACCTTCTTTTTCCGCAACCATAAAATCGACGAAACGATCGAATGAAGCTATTTCAGTAGTGCAAGGTGAATTGAATTGTTCTTCTAAAACCAACATTACACTTTCGGGCATAACTGCACGCATTGTGGCGAGTATTCTTTCTCGATATTCTTCCGTTGCTTTGTCGGGGTCTATTTCCATTCCCCATAAGTTTGAAAGCAATGGAGTTATTTTATGTCCGATTTCAGTTTCAAAAACATCAGCTAAATTACTTGCCGGATCGGTTGTAACAATTAAAGTTTTTTTGTTTTCGTTTGCATAATGAACGGCAGTTGCGCAAGCCATTGTGGTTTTACCAACGCCGCCTTTACCGCTAAAGAAAATATATTTTGTGTTATTGCTCATCGTTATTTCCATTAAATCATTTTTATAAGTAATTGAATAAATTCTCAATGCTAAATTTTCAACTCTCAATATTCATTTATTCTCGACGGGATTTGAATGTTGAAAATTTAGTATTGAACATTTCTTTAACATTTTTCTTTTATATATTTCATCAATTCCTCATACCCCGGATATTCTCTCTCTTTAACAACTTTGCCATCAACCAAAGTAATCGGAAGAATCTCAACTCCATTTGTTTGCAGTCGTTTCATTACTTCCGGCTGCTGCATAAATTTTGGTCCTTGTTGACTAAGCAAGTATCTCTCAATTTTCACTTGTCCGTCAAGTTCCTTTTTCAATTTTAGAATTGCTTCATTAATATCGAGCAAAGCCGGATCGATATCCGGTCCGCATAATCCGCTTACGCAGCACATCGGTGGATCAAAGATTTCTATTTTCATATTTTTAACTTCTGTTAAGGTATTCATATTCAATCCTTTTTTAATTTGCTCGAAGTAAAATCAAGACATTTTTTAATTTCGTGTATGTCAAATACTTGATTCGGTTTTGCTTCAAGATTTAACATCAATTCATCGTCCAAAGCACTAATGTTGAAAGACTGCAATTTTTTATATTCATCGGTAGGACAACTACAC
>PFVA01000006.1:0-3978 GCA_002790365.1 Ignavibacteriales bacterium CG_4_9_14_3_um_filter_30_11 | reverse complement strand
AGATTCTCCTTTGGATTAGCAGCATCCATTGCTTGAACCGCCGCAGCAACCACCGCCGCTGTTTTGTGAACCTTTTGATTTAACATTTACGGCTTGACCGCCAAGAATTGCAAAACCGCCAAAGACTTGCTGAAGATTTTCACTCCCGCATTGCTCGCAACTTATTTTTAATCCTTCTTCTTTTTCTTTTATTGTTGCTTTTACATCAAAATAATAACCGCATTCTTTGCAATGATATTCATAAATTGGCATGGCTTTATTTCCTTTCTAAATTATTTTTGGTTCCAACCACTGTTATGCTAAAAATCCCTTTTAAATTCTTTTTGTATTCTTCAATCCCTTTTTCTGAAAGATAGAGAGATAACAAATCTTTCGGCAGTTCAATCTTTTTTGTTTTCTTTATTTCTATGTTACTAAATCCGGCAGCACTAATAATTTTCAAATAATCTGCTTGCTGTAAAGCTCCCGAAACGCAACCGGCGTATAATTCGGCAGATTTTTTCAATTCTTCAGTCAATTCACCTTGAATAACAACATCAGAAATACAAAAATGAGCCCTGGGTTTTAAGATTCTATAAATTTCCGAAAATGCTTTGGCTTTATCGGGCACCAGATTCAAAACACAATTACTCACAACAACATCAGCAATATTTTCATCTAAAGGCATTTCTTCAATATCGCCTAATCTAAACTCCACATTTGTGTAACCAAGTTTTTTATTATTACTGATCGCTTTCTCAATCATCTCTTCGGTAATATCAATTCCAATTATATTACCTTCTTCACCAACAATAGACCGTGCAATAAAAACATCATTTCCGGCACCGCTGCCAAGGTCAACGACAGTATCGCCTTTTTTGATTCCAGCGTATTCAGTCGGTAAGCCACAGCCAAGTCCTAGATCTGCATCAGCTACATAACCATTAATATTTGTATATTCATCTCCTATCATTGAAAAGCTAATTAAATTAGAACTACCGCAGCAAGATGAAACCCGACCGCAGCAACCTTGTTGTGTATCTCGAGCAATCTCAGAATACTTTTCTTTTACTGTTTGTTTTATATTATTTGATGAATCCATCATTTAATTCCTTTCTTTTTCTCTGTTGATTAAATCTTCAGCTAATTTATAAATATCGTTAATTGGTCTTTCTTTAACCATCTTACCAAGCTTAATTGATTCTTCAATTTCAGAAATAGTGCACCCAATTTTTAAAGCTTCAGCAAAATGATAACGAAGACAAGGCAGGCAGTTGCCTCCAATAGAAGCACCTATTGAAATGAGTTCTGCTATTTTAGAATCTAAAATTGAAACAGAATTTTCCATATTGTTTATACCTCTGCTTTTTGTTTAATCATTTTCAATAAATCGCCTTCCGGTATAATACCAACAACACATCTGTTATTTTTCCGCAGCGTAAGCCGATCATTAAGACGAGTTTCATCATCTAAAAAATTGCTGTTGTTCAAATATTTTTTTAAGAAGCTAAAAAGCGAATTGTTATCAGGAGTATCCTTGTTTAATTGGTAGTAAACCCAGGTTCCTTCCTTTTCGGTTTTAAAGAAATCAGCATTCTTCAGAATATTTAGGGCTTTTGAAATAGAATACTGTGGAATTTGTATAGCATCCATTAACTCGCATACACAAAGATTTATATCTCTTTTAATAAAGAGATTAATTATCCGAAGTCTTGTTTCATCGGACAATGCTTTGAATTTTTCTACTGTTTTTTCCATATCATTCCTTATATGCCAATTGCTGCATACAAATATATGCCAATATTGGCATATTGTCAAGAGATTTTTTTAAAATTTCAAAACAATATTTAAAAAGTCACTTATTCGAAAATGTTAATTCTGATAAATAAATTGAAGGGGTCGATATTCTCTACTAATTTTGTGATGAACAATAAAAAAAGCCGCACAAAGCGGCTTCTTCATTTCATTAAACTTGAAATATTATTTTAGTAAATTCATTTTAATTGTTTTCATAAAATTACCGGCTTCAATTCTGGCAAAGTAAATTCCACTTGCTACTTTTCCCCCCGAAAAGCCTCTTCCATTCCAAGTAACTGAATAAGAGCCAATTGAATAATTAACATGATCAATTAAAGTAGCTACTAAAGAACCCTGAATATCATAAATTGCAAGATTAACTTTTGACTCACTGGGTATAGAGAATTGAATCTTAGTCTCTGGATTAAATGGATTTGGATAATTCTGTGAAAGTTTATAAGTTTTTGCTGGTTTGGAAATTGACTCAATTCCGACTGTAGATTTATGAGGATCTCCATGACACGGCTCGCAATCCATTTTAGTCATTACATTATTTAATACGGCTGAACCATGGCATCCTTGACATGCAATTACAGATACTGGGACAGTAAATGTAGATGTAAAGGTACCTGCAAAATGAGCATTTAATACTTCTACTGTTTTTGCTGCAATGTCTCCGGCTATTCTTCCGCATCTTTCCTTTCTCTCTGTAGAAGACACTGTTTTTTTGGCAACTACACACCATTGACTTACTGAAGAGTGGCATAATGGGCTTCCGGAAATATTAGATGGTAAAGTCCCTTCATAATTCTTAGTTGTATATGTGAAATTATTTGCAGCTTCAGTTGGTAATTCTTGAGAACAATACCAACCCCATATTTCATTGATTAGAGCTTCTGAAGTTGCTTTGTCAACAACAGAGCTAATTATCGCGGCAGAACCATTTAAAGTACCACATAGTGAGCCCCAACCAATACCACCACCTCTACCAAATAACATAATTTCCATAGGAATATTTGTCCATGGCTCCCCAAGTTTAGCACTAAGTAATTCAACAATTGCACCAAAAACTCCGGCAGCACAGTCTTTTCCGTTCCAGTAAAGAAAATGTCCTTTTTCTCTTGCTTCATTTACATCAAGTTCAGCATAAGGTAAAGGCCAAGTTACTTTTGTATTTGCTAAAATTTTTCCACTAGCTAAAGTGTTTAAGCCTGCAACTCCTACAACAGCTCCTATTGCATATTTAGAAGTATTAGTTAAAAAATCTTTTCTTGTAATTTTCTTGTTTTCCATCACTATCCTCTTATTTTTTTGTTATGAATTTGATTTAACTTAGTTATAACATTAAAAATTTTTCTAAATTTTCGTTCATAATTCAAAACCTTATTAAAGTACTCAATAGATTCTTCTATATTTAGGGATATCCAGAGCATACCCAATGCTAAATTCTTTTCAAAATCATTTAATTTGCATTGATAAGATTCTATGTCATAAATGATTTCAATACATGGGCATTCATCTTTTGCAAAATCACACTTTAATAAGCAATTGATATTATTCATTAGTAGATAATAAAAATCATCAAATGCTTTTCGGATTAGACCGAGTTTTATATTGCAAATAACAAGTTTCTTTTTAGCACAATTATTTTTTGGATGTTTTAATAATACCTTCTCAAATTCACTTAGTGCCAAATTGAATTTTTTTGTTATATAATATTGATTTCCGAGCATTTCACACATGATATTAATTCTTTATCAACCAATGTGCCAAAAGCTAGCACATAAACTTTTTTCGCTATAAAAATATTTACCATGCAATTAAGTATGAAGATTGACTGAGAATGTGCTATTTTGATAAAAAATTAAGGTTTTTTGGAATGTTAAATTGAAATTTATAAATAAAGATTTTTATTTTTTTTAAGGGATTTATTGATAAAATTATTTTTTTGCAACATTTTGCAACACTTAATAATTATTTTAGGAATGAGTTAATTTTTATTTACAATGGTTTGCAACAGTGTTGTAATTATATATCTAATTTTTTAAGAGACCTGTGAATTGTACTTCTATCAACTCCTAATATTTTTGCAACTTTAGTTTTATTCCAGTTATTCTGTCTAAGTAAACTTAAAATAGTTTCGGTTTTTTCGTCTTTTTCAATTTCTTTTATTGTTAATAGTTCATTGCACTCTTCATTATT
>PFVA01000171.1 GCA_002790365.1 Ignavibacteriales bacterium CG_4_9_14_3_um_filter_30_11 | reverse complement strand
AATCATTACAGTAATTACAAGATCATTTGGCCAAAAACCGTAAAAGGCTATTGGATAAAAAATTAAAGAGTCCATCATTTCTCCTGCAATTGTGGAGCCTATTGTTCGTGTCCATAAAAATTTACCGCTTGTATATAATTTCATTTTTGCAAGCACATATGAGTTAACAAATTCACCGGAAAAAAATGCAAGCAAAGAAGCCAGAACTATTCGCCAGGTTTGACCAAATACAGTTTCATATGCAGCTTGATGTACCCAGCCCTGTGCAGGTGGAAGTTTTATTACAACCCATGCCATAAAAGATGCAAATCCCAATGCAGTAAAACCTGCCCAAACCACTTTTCTTGAACGGGCATAACCATAAACTTCTGTTAATATATCATTAAAAAAATAGCTTATGGGGAAAAACAAAATTCCTGCACCAAATGAAAATCCTAAAACAGTTACAACTTTTTCTGCACCAATTAAATTAGAACATAAAAGAATAGTTACAAATGCTGCCATTATAAAATCATAAAACTTATACTTATGAACTTTTTCTTACATCAATTTCCTCTTTAAGTTAATTATTAACTGTTATCAATTAGGTAAGTAATTGATTAAGGCTTTTTATAAAATTAACAAAAGATTCTTTAAGTAAAAAATATATTAAAAAGGATTTTTGAATTTTGAATCTGTAATTTTATGCTATGAATAAAATAATTGATATTAAAAAACCCGAACTTATGGCTCCTGCAGGTGACTGGACAATGTTAAGAACTGCTGTAAAGTCAGGAGCTAATGCAGTTTACTTTGGTATTGACCAGCTTAATATGAGGGCAAAAGCAAAAAATTTTCAAATTGAAAATCTAACCGAAATAGTTGAATATTGTAAATCCCAAAATGTTAAAACATACCTCACGGTTAACACAATTATTTATGAAAATGAAATTAAACAAGTTGAAGAAATAATTAGCACTGCAAAAAGTTCCGGTATAGATTTGATCATATGCTGGGATTTATCAGTGATAAATATTTGTAGAAAACATCAAATACCATTTGCTGTATCTACACAGGCCTCTGTTTCAAATTCATTATCTGCAAAATTATATAAAGAACTTGGAGCAAAAAGAGTTGTATTGGCGCGCGAATGTTTACTCGAAGACATAAAAAAAATTAAATCTGAAATTGATATTGAAATTGAAGCGTTTATTCACGGGGCAATGTGTATAGCAGTAAGCGGAAGATGTTTTATGAGCCACGAAATGTTTGGTAAAAGTGCAAACCGGGGGGAATGCATTCAGCCTTGCAGAAGAGAATATCAAGTAAAAGATACACAAACAGGTAATGAAATGATATTAGGTGAAGATTATGTTATGTCACCTAAAGATCTTTGTATGATAGAACATATTGATAAATTAATAGAAGTAGGAATTGATTCTTTTAAAATAGAGGGAAGAAAAAGAAGTCCGGAATATGTATCAACAGTAGTTAAAGCATATAGAAAAGCAATTGATTTATACTTTGAAGGTAAATTGACTAAAGAAATTAAAAAGGAATTACTAAAAGAGCTTTCAAAAGTATATAACAGAGGATTTTCTTCTGGTTTTTATTTTAAGGCACCATCAACAGAAGAATATACAGACGGATACGGAAATCAGGCAGAGGTTAAAAAGACATATATAGGCAAAGTACTCAACTATTTCAAAAATCAGAAAATTGGTTTTGCTAAACTGGAGACTGGAAGCATTAGTTTGAATGATAAAGTTTATATTATTGGTGAGACTACAGGAGTGGTTGAACTGAATATTGATTCTATTTTCTCCAATGATAAAAATGTTAGTCAAGCAAAAAAAGGTGATGAAATTACTTTCCCTTGCTCAGAGCTTATAAGACCAAGAGATAAAGTTTATAAAATTGTGAGTAAAAATTAAAATTATATTTTTAAAGCCTAATACCAATTTTGATTTAGCTGAATCATTTAAGTATTTTTAACCAGCAAATAAAATTATTAAAAACACTAATACTGATATTATTTTATGAGATTAAGTAAATCATTTGTCCCGACTTTGAAAGAAATTCCTAACGAAGCGGTTGTTACAAGTCACAGACTTATGCTTAGAGCAGGAATGATTAGAATGCTTTCTGCCGGAATTTATTCGTTCCTTCCTTTGGGCTACAGAACAATAAGAAAAATATCAGAGATTATCAGAGAAGAAATGAATGCTATAGGGGGACAGGAGTTTCATTTTCCGGGATTAAATCCAAAAGAAATTTGGGAACAAACAGGAAGAGTTAAAGATTTTGGTGACATTCTATTTCATGTTGCCAACAGAGAATATGTACTTGCACCAACACACGAAGAGATTGTTGCTTCAACAGCAAAGGGACAAATACAATCATATAAAGATCTCCCTCAAATTTGGTATCAAATACAAACCAAATACAGAAACGAAACCAGACCAAGAAGCGGTGTGATAAGAGGCAGACAATTTTTAATGAAAGATGCTTATACACTTGATGCAACTGAGGAAGGATTAAACACAGGTTACATGCTTCACGATAAAGCATACAGAAATATTTTTGACAGATGTTTGTTAAATTATTTTGTTGTCGGTGCATCAAGCGGAGCAATGGGTGGTTCCGGCAGTGAAGAATTTATGGTTAAGTCAGATGCAGGCGAAGATACAGTTGCACATTGTACAAAATGTAAATATGCTGCTAATATTGAAATAGCTAAATCTAAAATTGAAAATAAAATTAGAGATCAGAAAAGTGAAGAAGTAAAAGAGATATCTACACC
>PFVA01000211.1 GCA_002790365.1 Ignavibacteriales bacterium CG_4_9_14_3_um_filter_30_11 | reverse complement strand
CATTTTTAAACACGAGTATATTTTTATATTTCAGAAACCATAACTGTTTTTTTGTCGTTCTCGCCCGCCTTCCAAATTACGAAGTACGGCGGTTAGGTGAAAACCTGCCTTTACCGAAAGGCAACTGCAGGCAGGCGGGAATCCAAGCATATTAATAATATTTTTAAATGCAACACTCTTTAACTCAAATTGAAGCAGAATTAAAGAAAAGACTCCCATACCCCTATAAATGGGGGCGAAAACAAAACGATAGTTTTGACAGACAAACTAATTTCATTTATTCAATTCAACCATTCAATATGCTTTTAGAGGAAATAAAAAATAGATTTAAAAATTTTTCTAACTATGATGATATATTTAATTATACCTTAAACAGATGGTATAATTTTTGGTCGGCAAATGCAGTTGAACAAATATTTTGTTCATTCCCAAATGTTAAACCTGCACGCAACAGTAAAAACAAACTAATTGATTTTTCAATTGACGGAGCTTCTTTCGACCATAAAACTTCCGTCTTTCCTAAAAAATATAATTTGCCAATTGATGAAGCAATAAGACAAACACCTGAGCTTATAAAATGGTTTTACAAAAATCAGTCACAACAACAACGCAAACATCTGAAGAACAGATTGTTTATAGTTTTATATTCTGAGGACGGGCAACATTGGAAATTAAAAGCAGAAATTTACTGGTTAAAAAAAATAATAGAACATTACATGATTGGCTTTAATCCTAATTATTTAATGAAATTTTCTTTTGAAAAAAACAAAACAATAATTTCAGATATTATCTGGGCTGTTAAGAAATAAAAGTAACAACTATTTTATAATGTTGAAAACGAAATTACAATAATATTATAATTATCTTTTGAATGGTAATACATTAATAATTTTTTTAGCAATGTCATTGTGAGGAGAAAAGCGACGAAGCCTGTCTGCCGTACTTAGCGCCTGCCTTCGTCGAAACAAATTCGTAAAGACAGGCTTTGTAAAGCGGACAAACTTTTTTCTTGATTATAATACAGATCACTTCGTTTCGTTCGTGATGACATAATTACTTTTTTGTCAGTTACTATTAAAATTTTTATGAGTGATAAATTTTACAGAATACCAATAGAAAGACTCTTTAAATGGATAACAAACGAAGAAGAGCTAGGAAAGATTTTTGGTCTTTACAGAAAAAACCTTTTCACGCCTAAAGGAAGTGATCCGTTTAGAATGATCAGATACAGACAGTTACTTGAAACACCAATTGGTGTTGCTGCCGGTCCACAGACACAACTTGCACACAATATAATTGCATCGTGGTTATGCGGTGCAAGATATTTAGAGCTTAAAACCGTTCAAACACTTGATGAAATAGAGGTGACCAAACCTTGCATTGATATGGAAGACGAAGGTTACAATTGTGAATGGTCGCAGGAATTAAAAGTTAAAGATTCGTTTGACGAATATTTGAATGCATGGATTTTAATACATGTTTTAAAACATAAGTTTGGTTGGAATACTAAAGAACGCGGTTTTATTTTTAATATGAGTGTCGGTTACGATTTAAAAGGAATTTTAAATCCAAATGTTCAATGGTTTTTAGATAAGATGAATAATTGCAAAGAAGAACTTGATGAAAAAATTGACACTCTAATTCCATATTATCCTGAATTACAAAACTTAAATATTCCTTATCATATTTCTGATAACATTACACTTTCAACAATGCACGGCTGCCCGCCTGATGAAATTGAAAAAATTGGCAAGTATTTAATAGAAGAAAGAAAACTTCAGACTGCAATAAAACTAAATCCTACACTTTTAGGTCCCAAAAAAGTCAGATATATTTTAAATGAAAAACTTGGTTATGAAATTACAGTACCAGATGAAGCATTTGAACACGACTTAAAATATGATGAAGCTGTAAAGATGATAAAATCACTTACTAAATCAGCAGAAGAAAATAATGTTCAGTTTGGATTAAAATTAACCAACACACTTGAATCTTTAAACTCAACACATTGGCTTCCTAAAAAAGAAAAAATGGTTTACACAAGCGGAAGGGCACTTCATCCTTTAAGTATAAATCTT
>PFVA01000050.1 GCA_002790365.1 Ignavibacteriales bacterium CG_4_9_14_3_um_filter_30_11 | reverse complement strand
AATTGCCAGGGGTTAACCCCGCTATATAAAATGTTTTTATAAAACATTTTATGAGCGGCCTTCGGCAAAAAATTCATTTCCAATGAATTTTTTGAGATAAATATTATATTGGTCAAACAAAAGATTTAACTGACAGATTAAACAGGCACAATTCAAACAGATCAAAATCTACTATGAATAAGGGAGAATGGGAAATTGTTATTCCAATTAAACTCAATTCTAGATCTGAAGCTGTTGTATTGGAGAAGAAACTTATTAAAAAGTTGAAGAATATCCATGATTAAAAATCGAAATTAAAAATAATGAAATATGACTTTTTTAATTATTTTAGAATAATATGATTGTTCATCTTTGGAGTTAAAAAGGTGTGACTAATTATATGACGGAATCGTAAATTTAAATTTACTACCCTTTCCAATTTCACTTTCTACAAAGATTTCTCCACCTTGTTTCTCAATCATTTCTTTGCAGAGTAATAAACCAAGCCCTGTCCCCTCTTCATTAGCTGTTCCCTTTGTAGTTATATTTTCATCAATCTTAAATAACTTTTTTAAGTTATTATCTGCTATTCCAACTCCATTATCTTCTATATATATTTCAATAAAATTATTTACCAATTTTGATACGATAGTTATTTCTCCGCCTTTGTTAGTAAACTTTATTGCGTTAGATATTATATTTCTTACAGCTGTTTGAACCATATTCTTATCTGCTCTAACTAAACTTTTCGGATCAATTGAAGAAGTAAGTTTGATTTCTTTATTATTAGCTGTTTGCTTAAGTAAATCTATAGTAGGCGTTAAATACTCCATTAGGTTAAATACTTCCTTATTAACTACTAATTTATCTGTCTGAATTCGAGACCAAGTTAGCAGATCTTCTAAAAGTGTATAAGCGCTTTTACTTATTAAATCAATATTGTTTATAAAGAACATCCTTTCTTCTTCTGAAAGAGTTTCATATTCAGTTGATAATATTTGTGAATAGCCTAGAAGTCCTTGAAATGGACTCTTAAGATCGTGAGCAATTATTGAAAAGAATTTATCTTTAGCTTTATTAGCTTCTCTTAATTCTTCAGAATATTTGTTTAATTGCACAGAACTTTGTTTCCTTTCAATTACCTGAGCAATTTGGTTTGAAACAAATGTTAATAATTGTTTCTCATCTTCACCATAAGCATTTTCATCATCATAATCCTGAACACCAAGGACACCAATAGTTTTACTGCTTATTTTTAATGGAACACCAAGCCATATTTTGGCAGGTTGTCCAATCATTTCCACTTCACCATTGGCTCTTAACTCCATATCTTTATTGGAATCTATTAATTGCGCTTCCCCTTTTCGTAATACATATTCAGTCAGTCCTCTTTTAAGTTTCCTTTCTGTCTGTGGAGGATCGAATTCATCAACAAAATATGGGAAAGATATTTGTTCAGTTATATCATTGTATAGAGATATATAAATATTCTTAACAGGCAACAGTTCAGATAATATTTCATGGATTTTTTTATATAGAGTTGACATATCTGAGGCTATAAATGTCAATTCAGAAATTTTGAATATAGCTTTTTGTTTTAACTCTTCTATTTTCCTATCAGTTATATCCCTCCAGACAGTATGCAGTATTTTTTCGTTCTTACTAGGTGAAACATCAGTAAGCAAAACTTCAACAGGAAAAACTTCTCCATCTGCTTTTTTATGTGCCCATTCAAAACAGTGACTTCCTCTTTCATAAGCTATATGCATCATTTCTTCTGCTTTATCAAATGAAGGTTTTCCATCTGGCTGAATTTCAGGTGATAATTCTGATGGATGTGTGTTCAATAGTTCTTCTTTACTATTATATCTAAGCATGCTTACAGTAGCCTGATTACAGTCGACAAATTTTTCGTTTTTAATTATAAGAATCGCATCTTCGGATTTATCAAATAAATCTTTATATTTTTTTTCCGACTCTTTTAAAAGTATTTCATTTTGTTTTTGTTCTGTAGTATCAATAACTATAGCAAAGTATACATCTTTTCCGTCAAAAATGGTTTGTTGTAAATGTACTTCAACATTATATGTAGAATCATCTTTTCTTTTAAGCAGGGTATTAAATTTAATTTTCTTTTCTTGAGCTGATTTTAGAGGGAGTAATAGTTCATCAAATTTTTCTTTTGTAAATTCAGAATTAATATCTAAAAGTGTAAGGTTAATAAGTTCTTCATATGAATATCCTGTATTATTTTTAGCACCTTTATTTACATAGACAAATTTATATGTGTCAGAATCAAAAATATAAATTTCGTCCAATGACTCAGCAAATATTTTTTTGAATCCTTCAAGTCTTGTATCCTTTTTCTTTTGATCTGTTATATCTATACCCATACCTATAAAATATTTAAACTTTTTATTTTCAAACTTTGGGGAGCCATGCCACTTAACTAAGATCAAGCTTCCATCTTTTTTAATAACATGATTTTCATTTATGGTATGTTCATGTATATCAGATAATTTCTGAAAAATTTTTTGTAACTCCTCTCTTTCAGATTCAGGCACAAAAACAGTTAAATAATCCTTGTCAATAACTTCACTTTCTGAATAACCAAGTGCATTAAGCATTGAATTGTTCATCATCATTACTTTGCCATCTGCTTTAATTACTGTAAAAAATGCCGGAGATGAATGAATTAGTGTATTATTAAAATCCCTCTGACTTTTTAATTCTTCAATTAATTTTATATTTTCTTCTAACTTTTGAAGTAGTTTCTGGTTATGCTCGGTTAGATTCAATTCTTTGTTTAATAATTTATCTTTCATAATAAATAGTATTAATTAGGGGAAATTAGATAAGTTAAATAACCTCCTAAAATTGAATTATTATTTTTCATACTCTTAATCAGAGTTATATTGCAAAATCTATAATAAATTATAAAAATGCAAATTGAAATCATATTATAATATTTAACCCAGATTTTCCATTGGAAAACCTGCCCTCCGGGCCGACAATTTGTAAGTAAATAAAGATCATATACCTAGTTACTGATGTTACGCAAAGCTGAAAGATAACATCTTTGTTTCCTGAATTGAATTCAAATAAAATGATAACTCTTTAACGAAATAGAGACTTTATTTTCTTAATAAAAAGATGTCATCTTTTCACTGTTCACTTTTTGCGTAAGATGAGTTAAT
>PFVA01000046.1 GCA_002790365.1 Ignavibacteriales bacterium CG_4_9_14_3_um_filter_30_11 | reverse complement strand
GTACTTGACAAAGAGCATGGTAAGTACATAGTCTTTGTAAACGGCTGGGTCAATGCTACCACGAAAAGTGTCACAAGCTTTCCAAACTGCATCATTAATGTCTTTTTGAGTTATTGTTTTTGCCATGATATTTACTTTATTCCATTTATTATTTGTTGTTGAATTTGTTTTTCTCTTAGGTCTTCAATTTTATTCCTTAAAAGTTTTTCTTTGTTACGCAACTGAGTTATTTCTAAAATTACTTTTTGAGTTTGTAGATCGGGTATAGAAATTTCCAATTCTTCTAAAACAGATTTTGAAATAGAGACAATGGAAGTTCCGATTGCTCTTTCTTTTAAAAATTTCTGAGAGGATGGATGATTGATGAACCAAACTAAAAACTCTGGTAATATTTTGTTTATAAAATCTTCCTGTAAATGTATAACAAAGAAAGTAGTAGAAGCAACCGCAGGTTGGTTTTGACTTTCATACCAGGCAGCAAAATTTTTTGTACCTTTTGCAGCAAACAGAACATCACCATCCTTGAGCAAATGCTTTTGTGTACTATTATTAGCTTTTAGATCAGGTTGAAGAACTGAATTGAGTTGACCATATTCATTGAAATGTTTGGCTTGTAGATAGACAATTTCACCTTGAGAAACTGTTTTAGCAAAGGTTCCAGTTTGGATAGTAGCGATATGTCTTAATAATGTTTTCAATTTGCTTACAAAATTTATTTCTAAGTAATTGCTGTACAAAAGTAAAAATTAGTTTAATTTAAAGCAAGAAATTCTGAAAATATTTTCGAGTATATGTTCTACTAAATACAATAACTCTTATTTTAACAAATTTTATGGGTTTGAGATTTACATTAAAATAAGAAATTTAAATCATTAGAAGAATTTTAGAAGTGGCTTCAATAGATTGGACCGAAAGCTAATAATGTATACTCAATTTCTGCTGCAATTGCGGATTGATGGTGTTAAATAAATATTTTAGAATATAGAGAAGAATTATAGATTATCAAAAACTATCTCTTAGAGGCCACTGAAATATTTGAAAACATACAACTTATCGAATACCTTCAGTGAAGAATTGTTGAGAATTTCCTATGCATAGTTTTCGCTTTTGTAGCCTCAAAGCATTCAATCGCTTTTCTTTTTGAGATTGTCAGCTGCCAGAAAAACAATACCAATAGCCAGCCAGAAAATACACTTAAGCCAGTTTTGAGTTTGAAAAGCCTCCAGCATAGCAACTCCGAAAAAGAGAAGAAACACTGCAAAGTTGGCACCTAATTTTATTTTTTTCATAGTAAATTACTTTAAGTTAAAAATAACGGTACTTTTTTCATAGTTGTTGAACCAATTTTGATTTTTCAACTTTCACACCTTTAATCAAAAGCCATAGCATTATTGAAAATTCTCCTAAAATCCAAAATGGCATTGTAAATTGATAAACAATAGCTTGGTAGTCGGGAAGAAGCAGAGATGTAAAAGAATGTATGATTAAAGCTATACCGTCAAGAATTAGAAATACTCCTAATATACGAGGAATAAACACCGACTTATAAACCAATAGGCCAAATGGTAAAAGCCAGAGTCCCCAGAACATTTCCAATACAATTGATCCGTAGTCATTAATTTTAAGGAAAAACATTGCCAAATCCTGTCTCTGACCAAGTTCGAATGTTTTCAATATTTCGCCTTTAAAAATCATAAGGGAAGCAATATTGAATGTTTCAATAATAAAAACGGCAGGGATTTGCACAAGCACCAATGCAACCATAAGTTTAGCCTGACGCTCGTTTACCTGTTTGAACAACCGGTATAGAAGCAATACTATAAACACCCAAATGGTGTTGCTGATAACATCATTAATTATACCTGTTCGAAATAAAAACTCATTGGCGAGGATCTTATTGGCAGTGGCTGCAGCATCACCCGGTACAATAGTTTGTGATGGAATATAGAACACGCCATAAAGGCCTGTCATTATCCAAATAAAATACAGTAAGCCGGTAAGTCTTGCAGTCTTTTTGAGTGAACTTAAATTTGTTTCCATACTATTTGTTCCTTAATTTTTTTTATAATGACTCACTGTGTTGCCGGTATGTTGACGCCTTTGACTGATCTTCCTTTTGCGTGATCGTGATACCAATTTACTATTTCATTCTCTTCTGTATATGGCTTCTCTTCTATGG
>PFVA01000161.1 GCA_002790365.1 Ignavibacteriales bacterium CG_4_9_14_3_um_filter_30_11 | reverse complement strand
TACTACACCAAAGAAACCAAACTCTGCTTTAAGAAAAGTTGCAAGAGTAAGATTAACTAACGGAATGGAAGTTACTTCTTATATTCCTGGAGAAGGACACAATTTACAAGAACACTCTATAGTACTTATTAGAGGAGGTAGAATAAAAGATTTGCCAGGTGTTCGTTATCATATTATTAGAGGTACACTAGATACAAGTGGTGTTGAAGACAGAAAAAAAGGCCGTTCAAAATACGGTGCAAAAAAACCTAAGGCGAAATAAGAAATGAGAAAAAAAAGAGCTGAGAAAAGATATTTAAAACCAGATCCTGTATACAACGATTTAACAGTTTCAAAATTTATTAATTCATTAATGTATGATGGTAAAAAAGCTGTTGCAAGAAATTTAGTTTATGATGCATTTGAAATAATTGAGAAAAAAACTAAAGGGAGCGGATTAGATGTTTTTAAAAAAGCACTCAATAATGCTCAACCTATAATTGAAGTAAGAAGCAGAAGAGTTGGTGGAGCTACATACCAGGTTCCAACAGAAGTTAGACCTGAGAGAAGATTAGCTTTAGCAATGCGTTGGTTAAAAACATATGCAAGAGCAAGAAACGATAAATCAGCAGCACAAAAATTTGCAGCAGAAATTATGGCAGCTGCAAACAATGAAGGATCTACTGTTAAGAAAAAAGAAGATGTTCATAGAATGGCAGAAGCTAATAAAGCATTTGCACATTTTAAATGGTAAGTAAAAAAAGATAATACAGAATAGATAATGGCAGCACAACTAACAAATATAGAAAAAGTAAGAAACATTGGTATAATGGCTCATATTGATGCCGGTAAAACAACAACTACCGAGCGTATTCTGTTTTATACAGGTAAGCTACATAGAATTGGCGAAGTACACGATGGTGCAGCAACAATGGATTGGATGGAACAAGAAAAAGAACGCGGTATTACTATTACAAGTGCTGCAACAACTTGCTATTGGAATGATCATCAAATAAATATTATTGATACACCAGGGCATGTGGATTTTACTGTTGAAGTAGAAAGATCTTTAAGAGTTTTAGACGGAGCTGTTGCTTTGTTTTGTGCAGTAGGCGGTGTTGAACCACAATCAGAAACAGTATGGCGCCAAGCAGATAAGTATGAAGTACCTAGGATAGCATTTGTAAATAAAATGGATAGAACCGGTGCTGATTTTTATTCTGCCGTAAATATGATGAGAGAAAGATTAGGAGCTAACGCAATTCCTCTTTATCTGCCTATTGGTGAAGGTGATATGTTCAATGGTATTATTGACCTTATTTTAATGAAAGCAAGAATGTATCATGAGGAAACCTTTGGTGCTACCTTTGAAGAATTAGAGATCCCAGAAGATTTAAGAGTGTTAGCAAATAAATACAGAACTGAAATGCTAGAAGCAGTTTCTGATGTTGATGATTCTTTACTAGAAAAATATTTAGAAGGTAAAGAAATTTCTTCTGAAGAAATAATGAAAGTTTTAAGACAAGCAACAATTAAATTAAAAATTATACCAGTAATTTGTGGTTCATCATTTAAAAATAAAGGTGTTCAAAAATTACTTGATGCTGTTATAGATTTTCTTCCATCTCCAATTGATGCAAAAGCAATTGAAGCACACGATGCTTATACAAATAAACCGGTTATAAGAAAAATTGACAAAGATGAAAAATTTACTGCTTTAGCATTTAAAATTATGACAGATCCGTTTGTAGGTAAACTTACTTTTTTTAGAGTTTATAGCGGAACACTAAAAGCCGGATCTTATATATATAATTCAATTAGTGGTAAAAAAGAAAGAATAAGTAGAGTTTTGTTAATGCACGCAAACCACAGAGAAGAAATGACAGAAGTAAGAGCAGGTGATATTGCTGCAGCTGTTGGTTTAAAATTTACAAAAACTGGTGATACTTTATGCTCTGAAGATCAACCTGTTATGTTAGAAAAAATTGTATTCCCAGAACCTGTTATACAGATTGCAATTGAACCTAAAACAAAAGCTGATCAGGATAAACTTTCAGAATCTTTAATAAAACTTTCTGATGAAGATCCAACTTTTAAAATTAAAGTTGATGATGAAACCGGTCAAACTCTAATTAGCGGAATGGGAGAATTGCATTTAGAAATTCT
>PFVA01000116.1 GCA_002790365.1 Ignavibacteriales bacterium CG_4_9_14_3_um_filter_30_11 | reverse complement strand
CTTTTCTTAAAGCAGAGTTTGGTTTCTTTGGTGTAGTAGTATACACTCTTGTACAAACACCACGCTTTTGCGGGCAAGAATCAAGGGCAGGAGCTTTCTTCTTAGCAAGAATATTTACTCTTCCTTTTCTAACTAACTGATTTATTGTCGGCACTAATTACTCCTTAAAATTATATGTGTTTTCCAAAAAATTTCAGACTACTAATATAGACTTAATTGAAAATTTAGTCAAGATTTTAAGCTAAATATTTTGTCTGTTTTTAATGTTTAAAGACAAAAAATCCGACCAAAAAAATTGGGTCGGATAACAATTTAATTATCTTTATGCGTCTACTTTTTCTTCTTTTTCAACAACCTCTTTCACTTCATCAGAAGGGAAAATAATATTATCATATTTCTTAATTCCGGTTCCTGCGGGTATTAAATGACCCATTACAACATTTTCTTTTAGACCGGTCAAATAATCAGTTTTAGCTTCAATTGCAGCATTTGTTAATACTTTTGTTGTTTCTTGAAACGAAGCTGCAGAAATAAAGCTTTCGGTAGATAATGCTGCTTGTGTAATTCCAAGTAATAAGTTCTCAAATGTTGCGGGTTCTGCGTCTCTTCCGATTGGAGGATTTTTATCTTTCTCTTTCATTTCGGTTGAGATTTTTCTAAATATATTTTTAGTTACAAGTTGGCCTGCATTTAATTTAGAATCACCCTTATCTTCAATATAAACCATAGAAGAAGTTTTCTGATTTTCTTCTAAAAATTTAATTTTACCAACTAAATCTTCTTCCAAAAATCTTGTATCTCCAGGATGAACAATTCTAACTTTTTGCAGCATTTGTCTTACAATTACTTCAATATGTTTATCATTAATCTTAACACCTTGAAGTCTATAGACATCCTGAGTTTCATTTACAAGATATTCCTGAACTGCACTTGTACCTTTAATTTTCAATATATCGTGTGGATCAATTGGTCCATCAGTTATTTTTTCACCTGCTGGTATTTCATCACCATCTTGTACAAGTATATGTCTACCAAGTGGAACATTGTATTTCTTTTCATCAGATTTATCAGAAGCAATAACAAATATTTCTCTAGAACCTTTTTTTCTTGCTCCAAATTTTACGATACCTTCAATTTCACTTACTATTGCAGCTTCCTGCGGACTTCTTGCCTCAAAGAGTTCAGTTACTCTTGGAAGACCACCGGTGATATCTCTACTCTTTGTTGTAGATTTTGAAATCTTTGCCAAAATAGTACCGGCAACAATTGTCTCACCTTCTTCTACAGATAAATAAGCTCCGTTAGGTATGTTGAAAGTTTTTCTTTTACCATCTTCGGATTCAACAGCAATACTTGGAGTTAAAGTTTTATCTTTAGATTCAACAACAACTTTTTGTACATGACCAGTTTGTTCATCTGTAACTTGTTTAATTGTTGAACCATCGTGCATATCAATAAATCTAATCATACCTGACATATCAGAAAGAATTACTGCGTTGTAAGGATCATGGGTAAATAAAGCTTTACCTTTTTTTACCATATCGCCTTCATTTACTACTAATTCAGAGCCATAAGGTATATCGAAATTTTTAACTTGTCTGTTGTTTTCATCATAAATTTCAATAGATCCTCTTCTTCCGGTAACTACTTTTACAGTTCCCATAAAGTCTGTTTTTTCAACAAAATTTAAGTGTGAAAATTTAACTTTACCTTCGGTTGTTGTTTCAACTTGGGATTGGCTTGCAATTCTAGAGGCTGTACCACCTAAGTGGAATGTTCTTAGTGTTAGCTGAGTACCAGGTTCACCAATTGACTGTGCAGCAACAATACCAACTGCTTCACCAATTTCAACTAATTTTCCATTGGTTAGATTTCTTCCATAACATTTAGCACAAACACCTTGTTTAGATTCACAAGTAAGTACCGTGCGTATGTAAACTGAATCTATATTAGCATCTTCAATTTTTTCTGCTATTTCATCTGTAATTATTTCACCAGTTTCAATAATTAATTCATCTGTTTTGGGATCATAAACATCTTCTTGAACAATACGACCAATTACTCTTTCTGATAATGGTTCTCTTTCTTGTTCAACATCTTTAATTGCTTTTACTTCTATACCTAAAATTGTTCCGCAATCATTTTCAGTAATAATAACATCTTGAGCAACATCAACTAATCTTCTTGTTA
>PFVA01000043.1 GCA_002790365.1 Ignavibacteriales bacterium CG_4_9_14_3_um_filter_30_11 | reverse complement strand
TTTGACTAAAGTCCAGAATTTTGAGGTCTTTTTAATCCACGCCCTAAAGGGCGTGGCAAGTCAAAAACAGATTTTGCGTAACATGACTTATTAACTTTTTATACAAAATAAATTTGAAATAATTAATATCATATGTTATAAAACAAAAAAGTCCGTTATTAAACGGACTTTTTTTTAAGTATTTTATTTTATTATTTTTTCTTTTGAGATGGGAATACTACATCTGCAGCAGTTTTAGAAACTTTAAATTTTAATACCTTTTTTGCCGGTATTGCCATTGTAGCACCTGTTGCAGGATTTCTACCCATTCTTTTCTTTCTATTTGAAACTTGTAACTTTCCTAATCCAGGAAGCACAAAAGAATTTTTTGCTTCTTTATAAGCTAAAGAAGTAAGTTCATCTAAAAATTCACCAGCTAATTTTTTTGTGGTGTTTGTTTTTTTTGAAAGGTGTGATAAGATATCACCCTTGGTCATTGGTTTTGAAGCCATGCTATGAACCTCTTTAATTTATGTGAATGATTATTACATCTGAAAAATATATAATAAAATATTAAAAACAAACTAAGTGTTGGCTATCTTTTTTATTTGTCAACCTAAAAAGTGTTTGTTATATTTTTGTATGAACAAAAAATCACTTTTCATTTTTTTACTTTTGTTTTTCGGTTTACACAATACATCTTTATCAAGGTCCTATAATCAATTCTCGGATTCATTAAATACAAATATCATTAAAGACAGCGCTGCAACAAAAGATACAATAGTTCCTCTTCATACATCTTTATTGGGTGAAAATAATTTTGTCATTTCTAAAAAAAATATTAACCAAATTGATTACAGATATACTGGTGATATTTTAAATAAATCTAATTTTAACTATACGCTTTCATTTGGATTTATTGGACAGCCGAATATATCTGTTTTATATGGTGTTGGAAATAACGGAATAAGTTTTTTACAAGATGGTGTTTTAATAAATAACAGATATTCTAACTTTACTGATTTCAATGATATTCAATCAGAATTGTTAGATTCAATTGAAGTTATAAACTATCCCAGGGGATTTCTTTACAGTCCGGCAAACAATCTTGTTAGCATAAATTTAATTAGTAAAGATTTTGTTTCAACAGTGCCTTATTCAAAAATAAAATATTATCAAGGTCCGGATGGTGAATCTTTTGCTGATGTTTATTTTAACTCACTTCTATCTAATAAATTTAATTTATCATTCGACATTACAAACAGAAAAATGGATGATAAATATTCTAATACAAATTTTAGTTATTGGCAGGGAAACATAAAGCTTAAATATTTAAGTTCTAATAAATTAAACATTATCGCTGGTTACAATATCGAAAAATCAATTGTTGGTATAAATGGAGGTGTAGATGTTGACAGCATAAAACTGGTTACTACAAATATAGACAGTCTTCTTTATGATAATATATTTGCTCCAGTAAATTTTATTGACAGAAGTAAAGAATACCGAGCACAAAATTTTAATCTTAAATTTTTATATATTTTTTCTAAAAGTTTAAACAGCGATATCTCATTTTATTATAGGTTCGGTAATGAGAGAATTGCTCAAACTAATAATTTACCTTTACTTAATTCTACCAATAATGCTAAAACTTATGGAATGATAATTAATAATAAATATGATAATAATATATTTAAGTTAAACCTTATTAAAGGTTATGAATCATCAGATATAAACTCTGATTCATCTTATAATTTTACTCTTTCAAATAATTCATTTCATTTAGTAAATTATTTTGCTTCAGTTATTTTATCAACTAATATTTTTGGTGAAAAAATAATTCCATCAATTTTTTATAAATATCAGCATTCTAACTTTAATAATATAAATAAAAGTAGAAACGGGTATGGCGCAGATCTAACTTTTATAATAAATGATAATACTAATTTTTACTTAGGGCTATCGTCAATAAAAAATGATTTCACAGATAGTTATTCAAAAAACTATGAAGGTAGGTTGAATTATGACAATGATCAGCTTCAAATAAGTGGCGGAATTTTTATTAGAAAAGATTTTTATCAACCAATTAATATTTATACTAATAATATATTTTATAATGAACAGCAATCATTAAATGGTTATAATTTATTAGTTAATTTAAAATTTGGTGACTTTGTTTTAGAAAATAAAGGTGAATTTTATGCTACTTCAAATTCAACAAATAATAATTTATGGATTATTCCAAAAGAAATAATAATATTAGGTTTATATTATAATAATTATGTTTTTAATGATAATATGCTTTTAAAAGCCGGTATTTTATTTACTCACAACGGAATTAGGAATGTTGAATATAACAATTTAACAGCAGAAACTGTTCCATCTTTTAATAGATTCGATCTGACTATTTCCGGGATAATTCAAAAAGTTGCTACTGTTTACTTTACCTGGGAAAACCTGACAAATAAAAAATATTTTATTATTCCTTATTATCCTATGCCTGATAGAAACATTCGGTTTGGTATTTCTTGGGAGTTGTTTAACTGATTTTATTTTGCAAGATCAAATATGCTTATAACAAATAAAAAAAATATTCCTCTCTATGTTTTTATCGCCGGCTTGGTTACAGAATTATATTATATCGCATTTCTGATTTTCAGTAATAAAGACATTCCTCTTTATATGTTCATTTATCTGGAAACATTTTTAATAATGATGTTAAGCTTTTACTTTGTAAAAAACTTAAGAGAAAAATCTGAAGAAAATGAGAAGAAAACAAAGCAAAATATATTTCTTAAAATTTTTTCAAGATTCACAAAAATTGAAAATCAGGAAATATTAAAATTACCCATTGTAATAATAGGTTTTGGTTTAATATTCAGATTAACATTATTTCCTGCTGTGCCAACCACTTCAGATGATGTTTACAGATATCTTTGGGAAGGAAAAATATTGGCCGAAGGTCATAATCCGTTTACAACTGCTCCTAACGATTCAACTTTAATTTATTTAAGAGATGGAAATTACTATAAAGTAACCTTTAAAGATATTCCGGCTATATATCCGCCTTTTTCACAAACTGTTTTTACTTTAGGTTATTTTATTAAAAAAAACAGTGTAACTGCGTTAAAACTTTTATACTTAATATGTGAAATAATAACTCTTTTATTTCTATTAAAATTACTTCATCTAAAAAAGAAAAATCTCAATTATATAATTTTATATTCCTGGCTTCCATTGAGCATAATGGAGTATTTTATTAATGCTCATCTAGACCCAATTGGAATTATGTTTATGGTAATGTTTATTTATTTTAGTGAAAAAGATAAACATATATTTTCGGCTGTATCATTTTCTTTTGCTGTATTGTCAAAATTATATCCTGTTATATTATTTCCAATTATCATTAAAAAATTTGGGCTTAAAAAATCTTTTGTGTTTTTATTATTGTCTGTTTTACTTATAACTACAATTTATCTGCCATTTTTGAATTGGAATTTATCTGTTTTTTCAGCACTGACCAATTACCTTGCTAATTGGGAATTTAACGGTTCAATTTACAATTTATTAAAATATAATCTTAATGATGGAAACTTGTCAAAAGTAATTTGTGCTTCAGCTTTTATTATTAGTATAGGAATTATTTCTATTTATTATAAAGATTTTACAAAAGCGGCTTACGGAATATTTATAAGTCTTATTGTTTTTAGCGTTACTTTATATCCGTGGTATTTAGGTTGGATTGCTGCAATAAATCCTATGTTTGCATTTTACTCAGTAACAAGTTTATTGTTTAGTATCAATTTAACTAACTTTACTCCACTGGCTCCTGTTTGGAAGGAATATTTAATGGTTCTATTAATCCAATACATTCCTTTTTTCATTCTTTTGATAATGGATATATTCTGGCTGAGGAATAATAAAGAAAAAGAGTCAAAAGAAATAATATCAGTAAATTTTTAAAGACTTAATTTATCTTTAAATTTTGAAGCTTGTCTTCTTGATACTTCAATTTTGTGGTCGCCTTTTAATTTAACAAGTAAACCTCCATTCAGCCAAGGTTCAATATTCAAGATCCATTTAAGATTGATAATATGTTTTCGGTTTGCTCTAAAAAAAGTTCTGTTATCCAATCTTTCATCCAGGTAATTTAGCGTCCTTAAAATAAGAGGCTTGTTATCGTCAAAATAAAGTCTAACATAATTTCCTTCTGATTCTAATAAACGGATACTTGCTAATTTTACAAACCAGCATCTTTCACCATCTTTAACAAATATTTGATCATCTTCTTTTAAGACACTACCCAATTTTTCATCCATTGCTTCTTGATTTCTCAATAGAATTTTATTGATTGTTTCCTCAAGTCTTTGAGGTTCTATTGGTTTTAGAAGATAATCAAGAGCATTATATTCAAAAGCTTTTAGTGCATATTCATCATAAGCTGTAGTAAAAATTACTATAGGTACAGTATCTAAGCTTTCAAGAAGATCAAACCCGTTTTTACCTGGCATTTGTATATCTAAAAAAATCAGTTCAGGTTTTAACTCTTCTATCTTTTTTACTGCTTCATCTACATTTTTTGCTTCACCGATTATATCAATATTTTTATGTGGAGTTAATAATCTGCGTAGTTCAACACGGGCTAAACGCTCGTCATCAATAATTATTGCTTTCATTTTTTATCTCCTTCAATTGGAATTACTATCTTTGCTAAAACAATTTCTTCTGTTTCATTTTCAATTGTAAATTTTGCTTTTTCACCATAAATAAGATTTAATCTGTGTTTTGTGTTTTTAATGCCAAAACCTTTTGAAATTTTTAGGGCTTCGTCTTCAAAATTTCCAGTATTTCTTATTTCAATTATTAAATGTGAGTTTGTGAGTTTTGTACTTAAATGTATTTCACCGCCATTTTCTCTGTTAGATAATCCATGTTTAATTCCGTTTTCTACCAAGGTTTGAATCATCATTGGCGGTATTTCTATCTGCTTTGATGCTTCATCTACATCTATTTTATATTTTAGTCTTTCTTCAAAACGAATTGATTCTAATTTTAAATAATCGTTTACGGTTAATATTTCATCTGATAAACAAACTGTTTCAATGTGTTCTTTTTTTAATGAATATCTTAAAATATTAGAAAGATATGTTACTGCGGTTTGTGCATTTTCAGGGTTTTCTTTAATCAATGCTCTTATACTGTTTAGTGCATTGAAAATAAAATGAGGATTTAACTGTGATTTTAATGTCTTCAATTCATAATCTTTAACAGCGGCTTCCCATATTAATGCTTCCACTTCTACGGCTTTATAGTTCTCAAAAAAGTGAACTGAAAAATAGATCAATTCCCAAACTAAAATAATTCCGGTTAAGTTGAATAAACTCCAGATTATATTTCCTATTTTCATTTCCTCTATGCGTGTATAACCAATAAAATATGAAACTGTTAAAATTATTAGATATAATATTGCTCCTAATACAAAAGAAGATAAAAGGGTTCTGGGAATTATTTTTTTAAGAGAAAGTTTTAACCATTTTCTTTTTATAGTATAATATCTGAAAATATGGGTTATACAAACTCCAACAAAACCCATATATAAAGTTGTTGTAAACCTTTGCCAGGTAAAATGGCCGAACAGTGAGATCATGCTAATATTAAATATTACAAAAATTGACCATCCGATGATTTGGCTTATCCAATAAATTTTACTGCGGGAATGTTTTGACTTAATTGAAAAATTATTATATAAGTTATAATTATCTCTTATTTCAAAATCGTTCTTCATTTTTTAATTTTTATTTTCTCATTTAATATAACTGATAAACCAATATTCACCAATTAGTAATAAAATTTTTTCAGGGAAGAAATGTAGGTTATGGGTTATTCACTGATTGAATTAATATTGCAAACGGTAAATAAAAATGATAGGCGGATAAAAATGTTCTTTTTGTCAATTAGTAATTAAACGAAAGCTCCATAATTAGATATGAAGCTTTCACATAAAATATTTTATAGATTTAAAATATCGCTGTAAATTATATAAGCCATTAAAATTAATAATATAGCAAAGCCTGTGTTTTGAATAGCCATCTTAATTTTAATAGGTATTTCTTTTCTAATGATTCCTTCTATTATTATTATTATTAAATGACCACCGTCTAAAACTGGAAATGGCAGAATATTTAATATTGCAAGACTCAAACTTAAGAGAGCTAAGAAAACTAAAAAACTTGAAATACCGTCATTGGCAGATTTTGCTGCAAACTGAGCTATCTTAACCGGACCGCCAAAAACTTTACCAAATGCAACATCTCCATCAACAACTTTTCCAAACATATTAAAAGTTAAATCTGTCATTCTTACAATATCTTGCCAGCCTTGATAGAATGAAGCAAAGAACCCATATTTTTCATATTCTACAAGACCTGTAAATACTTGAGTTATTTGAATACCTATCATTCCATCACTGCCAGGAGTTACAGCTACAGTAAGTGTATCTTTATCTCTTTGAATAACTAATGGAAGTTCTACATTTTTATTCAATGAAAATATTTTGGTGGTTTGACTTGGGCTATAAAGTTCTACCCCATTTAATTTTAAGAATACATCATTTTCTTTTAAACCGGCTTTTTCTGCAGGGGATTTGTCTAACACCATAGCAACTGCAGGTTTTATTCCGAATGGGATTAGAAAATAATCTGTTTCTTCAGAGGCAGGTATTCTTGCCCTTGGGGCTTTTAGATCTATTAAATTACTATCTCGTTGTACTTTTATATCTAAATCAACACCAGCGGTGTAAATAAAAATTTGACTGCGTAAATCTCCCCAAGTATCAACTTGTTTACCATTTATAGAAACGATTTTATCATTTGGTAAAAATCCAAGTGAATCTGCAACAGAATTTGGAACAACATATCCAACAGTTGTTGTTTTTGTTATCTGTTTTCCATTAAAGAAATTAGCTCCCCAAAAGATCATCAATGCCAAAAGTAAATTCATCATTACTCCGGCAGTAATAACAATTATTTTTTGATAAGTTGGTCTGGCTCTAAATTCATATGGTTTTGGTTCTTCACTTGCAAACTTCGTATCAAAACTTTCATCAACCATACCTGCTATTTTAACATAACCACCAAGAGGCAGTAAACTTAATCTATAGTCAGTATTTCCTAGTCCGTCAAAATCTTTAGCTAATTCTCCAAAAGTAAAACCGGTTAATTTATTCCAGCCGAACAATCTTTTTCCGAATCCAATTGCAAAAACATCAACTCTCATTTTAAATGCTTTAGCTGCAATAAAATGTCCAAACTCATGAATAAAAACTAATATACCTATTGTTATTACAAAATAAATTACATAATCCATCTATTTATATTTCTCCTGTTATATTTTCTTTACTAATCTTTATTATTGGGCTTCAATTTACAATCTATATTACTAACACCAATTTATAAACTTAAAACATAATCTCTTGTTAACCTGTCATATTCAAAAATAGTTTCAATATCAGGTTTAATAATGTTTTTAAATTTATTAAGTGCATTATCCACAAAATTAGGAATATCTGAAAATTTTATATCTTCTTTTAAAAATCTACTTACGGCTATTTCATTAGCGGCGTTAAGTACACAAGGTGTAATACCACCTTTGTCAAGTACTTGATAAGCTAATTTTAAGCATTTATACTTGATTAAATCAGGTTCAAAAAAAGTAAGTTCTTTTAATGTAGCCATATTAGTTCTTTCCATTTTATTTTCAATTCGATTTGGATAAGTTAGTGCAAATTGAATTGGAAGACGCATATCTGGAAAACCTAATTGTGCTTTTATAGAACCATCAATAAATTGTACCATAGAGTGTATAATTGACTGAGGGTGAACCAAAACTTCTAATTTTTTAGGTAAAAAACCAAACAGCCATCTTGCTTCAATAACTTCAAGTCCTTTATTCATCATTGTTGCAGAATCAATTGTAATTTTATTTCCCATACTCCAATTAGGATGATTTAAAGCTTCCTTAACGGTAATAGATGAAAATTTATTTTGATCAGTATTTAAAAAAGGACCGCCCGAAGCAGTAATAATTAATTTTTCAACCTGCTCTTTTTTTTCACCCATTAAACATTGATATATTGCACTATGCTCTGAGTCAATAGGTAGTAATTCTGCATTAAATTCTTTTATTAAATTCATTATGAATTCGCCTGCCACAACCAAAGTTTCTTTATTGGCAAGTGCAATTCTTTTTCCTCTTTTAATTGCTTCAATTGTAGGTGCAAGCCCTGAAAAACCAACAACGGCACCAAGCAAAATATTATAATCTGAATTTGCGGCAACCTGGCAAAGTGCTTCTTTACCGGAAAAGATATTGCAATTAATTTTTAAACTTCTTTTTAATTCTTCAGCTTTTTCTTTATCCACAACCACAACTGTTTGAGGGTGAAATTCTTCAATTTGTTTTTTAAGAATATCAATATTATTGTTAGCTGTTAAAACTGAAACAGAAAAAATATCAGGATATTCCCTTATTACATTTAGAGAATTAACACCAATGGAACCTGTTGAGCCTAATAATAGTACTTTTTTCATAATTAAAATTAATTAATGCTAAATTTAACGATGTATTGATTGGCAATCAATGTAAATGAAAATATGATAAAAGGGCTAAATAGGAGACAAATAATGGATAAATTTTGTTATTATTGATAACAAATATTTTCTTTAAGATTAAAAATGAAAGCATAGCAATCTTGATAATTAAAAGATCAATAATATTCAGTTTTATTTTGGTATTTACCTGCTTAGCACAAGTAAATAACAACACAAATAACTTATTTTTACTTGGACAGTCATACATAAAAGGTGCTAAATATATAGAAGCGAAAGAAATATTTATAAAATTGTATAGCCAACAACCTGAAAATTATCAGTATTTTCATTCACTAAATGAAGTTTACATACAATTAAAATTATATGACTCTTCCATAGTTTTAATAAATAAAAGATTACAGTTAACACCGATAGATATTAATCTTTACGGTATAATGGGCTCCACATATTATTTATCCGGAGATGAAAAAAAAGCATTTGCAGTCTGGGATGAATCAATAAAGAAATTAGAACCAAGTTATATCAATTATAGAGTTTTGGCTAATCATGCAATTGAAAGAAGAGCTTTTGAAAAAGCAATTGAATATCTGCAAGCCGGTAAAAAAATAAGTGATGATCCAAAAATGTTTTCATATGATTTAGGAAATCTTTATGCTTTAACCATGCAATTTGAAAACGCAGCAAAAGAATACTGCACAATATTAGCAAACGATCCTAAACAGTTAGGAGCAGTAGAATCAAGAATCTTAAGTTACTCAGGAAAACCAAACGCTTTAGAAGCTACTATTACCGTTGTAAAAAACTGGAGTGAAAAAAGAAATATCAATTTTTTATTCTTACTCACCAAACTTTATGAAGAAAATGAAAATTATGACAATGCTTTTGAAGAATATTTGCAAATAGAAAAAGCACAAAATTCTAACGGAAGATATTTACTTACATTTGCTCAATCATTACTAGGAAAAAATAAATTTACTGTTGCTTCAAAAATTTTTAATAAAATAATTAAAGATTATTCAACTTCACCTTTTCTTTCTTCGGCTAAATTGGGATACACTAAAGCATTGGGGGAAGAGTTAAAAGGAGAAATAATTAAAACTTCTCCTGTTTGGAAACCTATTTATATTAAAAAAAATATCCTCACCCAAAAAACCAATGAAGTAATAAATGCCTATAACGAACTAATAAACAAGTATAAATTATCAGAAGTAGGTGCTGAAGCATATTTTAGAATTGGTGAAATAAATTTGGAGATACAAAATAATTTTGACAAAGCTGTTGAAAATTTTACAAATGTGATAAACAATTACACTTCCTCAATGCTTTTTGCTGATTCTTATAAATTAAGAGCAAAAACTTTTATTAGAAAAGGAGAATTAAATAAAGCATTATCAGATTATGATTTTTTGATCAAAGATGGAAGGGCTTCAAATGAGCTAAGAAACACTGCCCGATTTAATAAAGCAACAATTCTTTTTTATAAAGGTGACTTTGAAAATGCTTCAAATCTATTAAAACAAATTTCAAACTTTAAAAATGATAACTCGGCTAATAACGCAATTGAGCTATCACTATTATTAAATACAACTAAAAGTGATTCGCTTCATTTAATTAAATATGCTCAAGCAGAATTTTTAATCAATAAGAATAAAATTGATTCTGCAAGCTTAATATTAAAGAATCTTTATTTAAACAAATCTACCTCATTTGTATTAAAATCTTATTCTACTTATAGATATGCCCAGACGCAAGTCGCTCTTGACAGTTTATCCGGGGCTTTAATTACACTTTCTGAAATAATAAAGGAAGAAAAACAAAACATTTTTGCTGATAAAGCATTATTTTTGAAAGGACAGGTTTATCAATTTGGCTTGAATAATAATATAGATGCTCTTAATATGTATCAAGAGTTTCTAGAGAAATTTCCAAACTCAATAATTGTTGATGAAGCTAGAAAAGAAATTTTAAAATTAAAGAATAAAAATGAGTAAAAAAGAAAATCAAAAAATAGTTAAATGTTCCTTTTGTGGAAGAAGCGGAAACGAAGTGGGTAGCATGATCGCTGGTCCCGATGTATACATTTGTGATATATGTGTAGGCAGCAGTGTTGATATATTAAAAAATAATTTGGCTGTTTTTAACAACACAAATTCTTCAATTGCAAATATTAAAAAACCTGAATCAATTAAAAATTCTTTAGATGAATATGTAATAGATCAAGAAAAAGCAAAGAAGATTTTAGCGGTTGCAGTATATAATCATTATAAAAGGATAAGCAAAAAGAATACTTTTTTTGAGTTAGACGATGTTGAAATTGAAAAAAGTAATATTTTATTGATTGGTCAAACCGGTGTTGGAAAAACATTACTTGCGAAAACATTGGCAAGAATTCTTGATGTTCCTTTTGCCATTGCAGACGCAACAACTCTAACTGAAGCTGGTTATGTAGGTGACGATGTTGAAACTGTTTTAGTTCATCTTTTACAAGCAGCTGACTACAATCTTGAAAGAGCACAAAAAGGAATTGTCTACATTGATGAGATTGATAAAATAGCGCGTAAAAGCGAAAGCACTTCTATTACAAGAGATGTTTCCGGTGAAGGCGTTCAACAGGCTCTTTTAAAAATTCTGGAGGGAACAATAGCCGGAGTTCCTCCAAAAGGTGGACGAAAACATCCAGAACAAAATTTGATAAATGTTGATACTAAAAATATTTTATTTATTGTTGGAGGAGCATTTGCAGGAATAGATAAAATAATTTCTACCCGTTTAAATAAAAACAAAATGGGGTTCTCTGCTGATGTAAAAAAAATAAATAATAATGATGACTATTTAATTGGACAGACTTTACCAGAAGATTTGCTGCGTTTTGGATTAATACCCGAATTAATTGGAAGAATACCGATTGTTGCTCCACTTCAATCTCTTTCCAAAGAAGCACTTAAAAACATATTAATCAAACCTAAGAATGCAATTTTGAAACAATACAAGAAACTTTTGTTAATGGATGGAGTTGAATTAGAATTTGATCCATTAGCAATTGACTCCATAGTAGAAAAAGCAATGGCTAGAAAAACCGGTGCTCGTGCTTTAAGATCGATAGTTGAAGAATTTATGTTAGAAATTATGTATGAACTTCCTAAAAAAAACAAAGTTGAAAAGTGCATAATTACTAGAGATGTTGTTGAAAAAGGTTCTGAACCGATTTTAATAGAACAAGACAGAAAATCTGCGTAAATTTTTTAATGAAAAATAATTATTCATTGCTGGTAATACTTATCTTTTATGCTTAAAAAATTTTTGATAATATTATTTTTTCTGCCATCATTATTTGGGCAGTCAAAAATATTAATTGAAATGGATTTAAGTCAAACAGACCACTTAAAAGCTTACGGTATTACATACAATGCTTTGTTAAAAGGTTTAAAAGCTGATTGGCTTTTAAATTATAAAGGCGGATCATTTCTAATAGATTATACCCAACAGATTGTAAATGAATGTAGAGTTTATGGCGTTTCATTTCAAATATTAGATGCTATTCAATCAACTGAAATATATTCTGTCATTCAGGAAAAAGCTAATAATATGAATGTTGTTCGTTTGGAAAAAGCACCTAAGATAGCCGTTTATGTTCCGCCATCTTTTCAGCCTTGGGATGATGCAGTTACAATGGTGCTGGAATATGCGGGTGTTCCATATACAAAAATCTGGAATGATGAAATTCTTAAAGGCGATTTAACAAAATATGATTGGGTTCATCTTCACCACGAAGACTTTACAGGACAATATGGGAAATTTTATGCAAGTTTTAGTAACGCACAGTGGTATAATGATAACCAAATACTTTATGAAAACGATGCAAAGAAAAACGGATTTAAAAAAGTTTCAGAAATGATGAATACAGTAGCTGAAGATATTAAAAAATATGTGGGAAATGGTGGGTTCCTATTTGCAATGTGTTCTGCCACTGATAGTTATGATATAGCTCTTGCCGCACACAATGTGGATATTGCTTCTAACATATATGACGGAGATGCTGCTGATACAAATGCACAAAGTAAATTAGATTTCGACAATACGCTTGCCTTTACAGATTTCAAATTAGAAATGAACCCATATATTTATGAATACAGCAATATTGATATTCAACCACTTGAAATTGGAAGCGAAGAAAATGATTACTTTACTCTTTTTGAATTTTCAGCAAAGTATGATCCTGTCCCAACTATGCTGACACAGGATCATGTAAATGTAATCCACGGATTTATGGGGCAAACGACTATGTTTAGAAAAGAAACAATTAAACCTGGAATAATTATATTAGCACAACGAGATGGAACTAATCAGGTAAAATATATTCATGGAAATTTTGGAAGAGGAACCTTTACATTTTATGCCGGTCACGATCCTGAAGATTACCGTCACGCAGTTGGAGATCCACCAACAGATCTTTCACTATATAAAAATTCACCGGGTTACAGATTGATTTTAAATAATGTTTTATTCCCTGCTGCAAAAAAGAAAGAACAAAAAACATAGAAAACTGTATAGTAAAGTGGTTGTATGAATGATGGAATAAGTTTTCATCATACAATTATTCACTCATACATTCATACTCCAAAAAGAAACAAGGAAATTATAAAATATGAAAAACATTACAATTAAAAAATCAAATCAAAAAGTTCCCGTTGGTAAAATAGTTTGTGTTGGTAGAAATTATACTGAACATGCTAAAGAACTCGGTAATGTTGTGCCAGAAAAACCTATAGTTTTTTTAAAACCAAATTCATCTCTAATATTTTCCGGTGATAAAATTGTTTATCCATCTTTTTCAAATGATATGCATCACGAAGTAGAATTAGTTTTGTTGATAAATGAAACAATTAAAGATGGGAATCTCTCTGAAGCTGAAAATGCTATTGCAGGATACGGAGTAGGATTGGATATGACTTTAAGAGATGTTCAAAATAAATTAAAAGAACAAGGACACCCTTGGACAATTGCCAAAGGGTTTGATACTTCAGCTGTTGTATCTGATTTTATTTCTAAAAAAGATTATGCTTTAACTTTAGAAGAACAAATATCTCTTTCTGTTAATGGTGACATAAAGCAAAACGAAATATTAAATAAAATGATCTTTCCTCCTGCAGAAATTGTAGAATATCTCTCATCATTAATGACACTTGAAAAAGGTGATATAATTTTTACAGGCACTCCAAAAGGGGTTGGTAAAGTAAAAAAAGGGGATAATATTTTTGCTGAAATATCAGATGTTGCAGAATTAAATTGTAAAGTGGAATAAATTACTTATGTCATTCCTGTATATGTTACATAATTCGATGACAAAATTCTATCGGTATTTTACCATTTATTCCCTGATGAGGTCGTTCATTTTTGGGAACAATATTTGAAATTGAATTTGTTTGTGCTAAAGTAGTTAATGAAAATAATGAAATGAAAAACAAGATTTTAAATAATTTCATATTACCCTCCCTAGAAAACTATTTACTCAATAATGAAAGCACCTCTTTTAATAACTCTTCAATATTAATATCAGGTTTTTTACCTAATATTACTCTTACTGAACTTTCGGCTTGTTTTAAATTATAGCCAAGCGTTATTAATGCTGAAACTGCTTCCGTTCTTATGCTGGAGGTTGTTTTATCACCTTTTTGTTCAGCAATATTAGTTACTTTATTCCTTAACTCCAAAGAGAGTCTTTCTGCAGTTTTTTTGCCAATTCCCGGCACTGCTATAATTTTGCTAATATCACCTGACTGTAAAGCAAAACGAAGATCATCCACTCTTATACCGGATAATATACTTAATGCAATTTTAGGTCCGACACCACTTACGGAAATAAGCAGCTCAAACATTTGCTTTTCAGATTCATTGAAAAATCCAAAAAGAGAAATTGAATCTTCTTTAACATTGGTGTGAATAAACAAAGAAATAATTTCTTTTTCGGAAATTTCTTCAAAAGTAGTCAAAGATATTTTAATTGAATAACCAACTCCGTTTACATCCAAAAGCAGATGTGTCGGTTTTAAAGAAATTTTTTTTCCTGTTAAAAATCCAATCATAATTTAAATATACAAATTAGAAACTTTTGAAAAATAATTATTATTTAAATAAAACAGATATGGTTATTTTGAATTCATTTAAAAATATTAACATTTTGATACTGAAATAAATTCAGTATGGCTTTTTTAAATTTTTCAAAAGTTTCAGCTAATTACTCTTTCCGGATTAGCTTCTATAAAACTTTTCCAGTTCCCACCTTTTTTTGAGGGAGACCTCATTTTAAATATATGACATAAAGCAATTGCCAATGCATCACTTTCATCGTATTGCATTTTTTCATTAATACTTAGAATATTTTTTACCATATAATTTACTTGTTCTTTTGCTGCAGCGCCATTTCCTACGACAGCTTTTTTAATTTCTCTTGGTGAGTATTCGTTAACAGGTATTTTGTTGTGTGCAGCTGAAAGAATGCAAACACCTCTAACATATCCAATCTTTAATGTTGATTGAACATTTTTTCCGTAAAAAGCAGTTTCTATTACAAACTCATCAGGTTTATGTTTTTTTATAACATCTTTTAATTTGTCATAAATAATTTCAAGCTTTTGTGACATATCTTTAGAGGAAGGTAATTTTATTATTCCACTGGTTACGCGGAAAAATTTATTTTTATCATTTTTAATTACAGCATAACCTGTAAAATTAGAACCTGGATCAACTCCGAGAATTATCAAAATAATTCCTGTTTTTAAAAAAGTATGTTTAGCTTATCAATAACAAATTGCTTCATTCATATTTGACAAATTCGCATTGATTTAAAAGATTACTCTTAGTCTTCAAAGTCGGCATTAGAATAAACATTTTGAACATCGTCATTATCTTCTAGTGCTTCAATTAAATTTACAACTTTTTCTGAAGTTTCTCCCTCAACTTTAATATAATTTTTTGCGATCCATTGAAGAGAAGCATTTTCAACTTCAAGTTCTGTATCAACAAGTTTTTTTCTAATATTTTCAAATGCTTCAACTGGAGTTACAACCTCGTAAAAATCATCTTCATTTACTAAATCTTCAGCACCGTCATCCATTACTAATTCTAACAAATCTTCTTCTGTTTTGTTTTGTTTAGGTAGAGTAATAATTCCTTTTCTTTCAAACATCCACGAAACAGAATTTGTTTCACCCAAATTACCGCCTGCTTTATTAAATAAATGTCTTACCTCAGCTACAGTTCTGTTTTTATTATCAGTTGCAACTTCTGCCAATATTGCAATTCCACCTGGGCCATAACCTTCATACATAAATTCATGAAATGTTACTCCTTCTAATTCACCCGTAGCTTTTTTTATTGCTCGTTCAATATTATCCTGAGGCATATTGGCAGCTTTAGCGTTATCAACTGCAAGTCTTAATCTCGGATTGCCTGCAATATCACCACCGCCGCCTCTTGCAGCAATGGTAATTTCTTTAATTAACTTGGTAAATATTTTCCCTCTTTTTGCGTCAATGGCAGCCTTTTTTCTTTTTGTGGTTGCCCATTTTGAATGCCCAGACATTTTAAAACTCCTCTAAATTTCCACTGCTAATTTTTAGATCTTTAATTCTAAATTGTGGGAATGTATTCCCATTTCTTTTTGTTTTATCAATTGTATAAACAATATTAAAAAGATTTTGATTATTATTTACAATATCAAATTTTTCCCCAAGTCCAAAACCTATTGCATCAAAAGTTTTTTTACCATCTTCTTGTTTAAAACTTACCAGTAAATGATTTTTACCTACTATACGGGGTGAAAAAGCAGTTTGTACTTTTTCTGATAAAAACACCGGACGCATATTTTTAGGTCCGAAGGGAGTAAACTCTTCAAGAATTCTCAAAAATTTAGGTGTAATTTCAGAAAATTTAAGTTTAGAGTCTATTGTAATTTCAGGTAAAAGTTCTTCTTTTGTTATAGAATCTTTTACAACTTTATTGAATTGTTTTTTGAATTCAGCAATGTTGCTTATTTCCAATTCTAAACCGGCGGCAGCTTTATGTCCGCCAAATTGAAGAAGTACATCTTTGCATTTTTCAAGAGCATCATAAATATTAAAACTAGAAATACTTCTTGCAGAACCTTTTGCAACTCCATCCATTGAAGTAAGCATAATTGTTGGTCTGTAATATTTTTCAACCAAACGGGAAGCTACAATACCTATTACGCCGGGATGCCATTCCTCCTGATGAAGTACAATTGGTATATCAATATTAAGATCTAATTCATTTTCTACAAGTTCCAGAGCAGCATTTAAAGTTGTTTCATCAATTTTTCTTCTTTCAAAGTTTTCATTTTCTAAAATAGAGGCAAATTCTCTTGCAGATTCTTCATTATCTGAAATAAATAAATCAACGGCTCTTTTGGCATCACCCATTCTTCCTGCTGCATTAATTCTGGGTGCGATTGTGAAAACTATTTGACCTGAACTTAAATTACCAGGATTTATTTTGCTGGATTCGATTAGAGCTTTTATTCCCGGTCTTGGGTTAGAGTTTATTAATTCAATTCCTGCTCTAACCAGCACTCTGTTTTCACCTGTTAGTTGAACAATATCAGCAGCTCCGGCTAGAGCTACTAAATCCAATAATTTATATGGTAATTCATTTTTGCCAATTCTTTCTGCTACACCTTGAGCAAGTTTAAAAGCAATGCCTGCACCAGATAAATATTTAAAAGGATATTCACAATTAGGTTTTATAGGATCTAAAACTGCAACAGCGTTTGGTATTATATCTTTAGGTTGATGGTGATCACAAATTATTAGATCAAGCCCTAAACTGTTAGCATAATCTGTTTCTTCAATAGCAGTAATTCCGCAATCAACAGCAATAACTAAAGAGGCTCCTTTACTATGGATATAATCAAACCCTGTTTTTGAAAGACCGTAACCTTCTGATAGTCTTTGAGGAATATAATAATCTACATTGGCCCCTAAATCTTTTAAAAATAAATATAGAAGAGCAGTAGAACATGTGCCGTCCACATCATAGTCCCCATAGACAGTAATAAGTTGATTTTCTGTTAAAGCATTAATTACACGGTAAGTTGCAGTTTCCATTCCATCCATTAAAAATGGATCATGCAAAGTATCTAAGTTAGGTCTAAAATAATTTTTAGCATCCTGGAAGGTATTAATATCTCTCAATATTAAAATTCTGGCAAGAATTTCTGAAATCTTTAATGAGTCAGCTAAAGATTTAACAGAGTATTCGTCTTCAACTTTTTTTAATATCCAACGTTTATTCATAATATATCCAATTAAATAACGTTAGAATAAAAAAACACAAGTCCTATAAGCCGAATTTTGTAGCCCCGATAAGCCTGCCTTGTCGGCAGGCAGGTCGGGACGGCAATTATTTATCTAGACCCAATGTTACCAAAGGGTTCAAGCGGCCTACCCTGAAGCCATACAAAGCGAACAACTTTGTTTCCTAAAAGGAAAGACTTCTTTATTTGGCCTTGCTTCGGGTGGGGTTTACCTTGTTCTGATAAAATCAGAATCCCAAAAAGGGACCGGCAATGTTACCATTGCCGCGGTAGGCTTTTACCCTGCCTTTTCACCTTTATCCGGCAGTTGCCGGATAGTATATTTTCTGTGGCACTTTCCTTAATCCGGTTATTAATACCGAATCACCGGGAGTTACCCGGCACCCTGTTCTATGAAGTTCGGACTTTCCTCTACCCCGATAAATCGGGGCAGCAATTGCCCGGACATTGTATTTATTATTCTAAAAAAAATTAAATCGAAATTTCTTAAATATCTCGATTTTGTCAATTACAAATCAATTTTGAGCCATTTTATAATTAATTTATTCACTAAGTTGGCTCGCCCCATAAATAAATAATTTTTTACTAAACAGCAACTGATTCGGATACTTCCGCTGATACTAAAATCCTTCCACAATACTCACAATAGTACAATCTGTTATTCTGTCTTAATTCCAACTGTCTTTGTGAGGGTACAATATTATGGCAGCCTGAACAAGCAGATCTTTTTATTGTTGAAACGGCTTTACCTTTTTTTGCTTTTCTAATTCTCATATAAGCAGAAAGGTCACCTTTTTTTATTTGAGTTACCAGCTTTTTCCTGCTTTCATTTAGTTTCTCTTCTTCTTTTTCATTAGCCTTTATTATCACTTTCAAATCTGACTGTTTCTTTTTTACTTCTTCATTAAGTTCGTCAAGTTTAGGTTTAATAGTTTCAATTTCATCGGCTAAAGTTTTACTCATATCAGCAAGTTCATTGTTTTCAGTTTCATATTTTGCAATTAGTTCTTCTGTGTGATCAATTTCTTTTGTCAGTGCATCGTACTCTTTATTGTTTCTTACTTTATATAGTTGAGCTTTAAATTTTTTCTGACTTTCCTTTGAAATTTCTATTTGGCTTTCATTTTCTTTCCTCTTGTCCATCGACTCTTTTCGCTGTTGTTCTTTTTCAGATATTGTGCTTTTAATACTTTCAATTTGTGCTTCAAGATCTTCTACAGCTTTTGGCAAATCCCCTCTTAGTTCTTCCAGATCATCTAATTGATCATCAATGTTTTGTAATTCATACAAAACTTTCAGTCTGTTTATCAATTTATTCTTGCTCCTTAATTATTATAAAAAATTATTGGGTTTGTGGAAGCACTATATTTAAAAACTTTTATCTTTTTATTGTTAACTAAAAATTTCTTTAACCTTGATTGCACTTCATTTATTGAATGAATCTCTGTTTCATAATGTCCTGCATCTATCAAAAGTATTTTATCTGTTGCATTGTGAAAATCATGATATTTTATATCGGCAGTAATAAAAGCATCTGCTCCTTTCTTTATAGCATCGTTTATTAATTCTGAACATGAACCACCGCAGACTGCTACTTTTTTAATTGTTCTTGCTGATCCTTTTACATATCTGAAATTTTTTAAGTTCAGATGTTTTTTAACATTGCATAAAAATTCATTAACAGTTATTGATTTGTTAAAATTTCCAATTGCCCCTGCTCCATAATTTAAGTTTTTATTCTCTAAAGGATATATATCAAATGCCGGCTCATCGTAAGGATGATTCTTTTTAATAGCTTCAATAATCGAATTTAAATTCCACTTATTAACAATAATTTCTAATCTTATTTCATCAGCTTTTTCATTATTATCTTTTTTCCCTATATACGGGTTAGATTTACCGCTACCTTTAAATGTTCCTACACCGCTGCTTCTAAAACTACAGTTTTCATATTCACCAATTATTCCGCCGCCGTATTCAAATATTTTTTTAGATATTTTATCTACATCTTTTTGAGGTACAAAAACTATAACTTTGAATTGGTTGGAATTTAGATTAACTAGAAAATCTATGTTAGTAAGTTTCATTCTTTTAGCTAACTGAAAACTTACACCATCTTTAGTAAAATCTAGATTTGTGTGTGCTGAATAAAGGGTGATATTATTCTTTAATAACTTTTCTATAAAAATTGAGTTTTTGTCTATATCGGTATCTATCTTTTTTAATGATTTGAAAAGTAATGGATGGTGACTAAAAATAAAATTGCATTTGTTCTTTATCGATTCATTTATTACTCCTTCGGTAATTTCAAGACATAACATGATATTTTGCAACCTTCTTGTTAAAGAACCAACCTGAAGTCCGACATTATCTCTTCCCCAAGCAATTTCTTTTGGAGCCCATTCTTCAATATATTTTATAACATTCTTTACGGTCATAAACAAAAAAAAATGCACTTCGTAATTCGGAGTGCATTTTAGTAATTCTTCTGTTTTACTTTAATTAGGTTTTTTAATATATGTTTATTTATAAGTTTTAATAAAATTTTTCTGTTTTTCATAATTTAGAATTATAAAATAATTATTTTAAGAACCATTTTCAAGGTTATCATTAAGCTAAATATTTAACAATATTGGAGTTAACAAGGTTCCATCCAAATATCATCTTCTTTTATTAAATCTATTAATTCATCCACTGCAATAGCTGATTTTATATTCTTTTTAACAATATCTTTTCCACGGTATAGAGTAATTTTATCAATTCCAGAACCCACATATCCATAATCAGCATCTGCCATTTCTCCTGGACCGTTAACAATGCACCCCATAATTGCGATTTTTACACCTTTTAAATGGAGAGTTCTTTTTCTTATCATTTCGGTAGTTTTTTGAAGGTCAAAAAGTGTTCTTCCACAAGATGGACAAGCTATGTATTCTGTCTTCGTTATTCTGGCTCTTGCTGCTTGAAGAATATTGAATTGTAAAAGATTAATATCCTGTAGAGAATTTTTTTTGTAATTATTATTTTCCAACCAAATTCCGTCTCCAAAACCGTCAATTAATAATGATCCAAAATCTGTTGAAGAATATAATCTGATTTCATCAAAGGAAATATTTTTATAACTTCTTTTTATTATTACAGGAGTTTTAATATTATTATTTAAAAGTTTAAAGAATGTGCTTCTCTGTTCCGCCATCCCATTTAAATTATCTGTGTTTAATACCAATACTGCTGAAGTATCAATTTGTAATCTTTTTACTAAACTTTCATTTAATTGATCATCGCTTACATTTATAAATTTAATGCTGCTGTTAATATTATGTTCTAAATACTCATCTGCATTTAGCAAAGGAAAACTTTTTGAAAAATCTTTTAATTTTGACCACACTTTAAAATCATAAACTTTTTTTAGGCTGAGTGGTAACTCTAAATTTTTTATCTCATCATTTAAATAAATAAAATCTGAAGCATTATCGGTTAATATCCACTTATCGGTAAGTTTATTATAAACATAACCGATCTGTTTCAAATCTTCTTTATCTGTAATTTTTATTTTAGAATAATCAGCAAAAACAATCGGAACATTTCCGTTTCCAATATTTTCAACTGAATAAGTCTCTCTTTTAGAATAATTAAAAAAATCAAAATTATTAATAAGTACACTTTCAATTTTAGAATGATTACTCCTATCATTGTAACGATTTGCTAAAATTTGTGCTACTGGTATTTCAAATTCCGGATCTTCTGTTAATGAAACTCTAATAGTATCTCCAAGTCCATCTTCAAGTAAAGTTCCTATTCCCAATGCTGATTTAACTCTTCCGTCCTCCCCCCCACCTGCTTCAGTAACTCCCAAATGAAGTGGATAATTCATTCCTTCTTCTTCCAGTTTTTTAACTAATAGCCTATAAGCATAAACCATAATTTGTGGATTACTGGATTTCATTGAAAGTACAATATTAGAGTAATTTAAGTCCTCACAAATTCTAACAAACTCTAAAGCAGATTCCACCATTCCTTCGGGAGTATCACCAAAACGGCTCATAATTCTATCAGACAATGAACCATGATTAGTGCCAATCCTCATTGCAGTTCCATATTCTTTACAAACTTTTACAAGAGGGGTAAATTTTAAACGAAGAGTATCTATTTCTTTCAAATATTCTGAATCAGTGTATTCAATTGTTTGAAACTTTTTTTTGTCAACAAAATTGCCGGGGTTTATTCTTACCTTTTCAACAATTTTGGCGGCAATTATAGCGGCATTTGGTGTGAAATGAATATCTGCTATTAAAGGTGTATTATAACCGCGTTTTTTTAATTCATCTTTTATGTTTTTAAGATTTTCAGCTTCGTTTTTACTGGGTGCCGTAATCCTTACATATTCGCAACCAGCCTCAATCATTCTTATTGATTGTTCAACAGTAGCTAAAGTGTTCATTGTATCAGTCGTAGTCATTGACTGAATTCGAATAGGATTATTTCCCCCTAAAGGTAAATCACCAATATTTACTTCCTTTGTTTTATATCGAGAATAATTGTAAAGGTTGTTACAGTAAAATTGTAATTTATTTTTAATATCCATTTAGAATAAATTAGGCTTTAATTTTTTAATTGTTATAAAAATATTAAGTAAATATAATACTTTATACATATTAAATTTTTAAAACAATATTTAATATATATGATAATAAATTTATAATTTGCTACATCATTATGAGAATATCTGAACAAAAAATAGAGCAAATAAAATTATCTGTAAGCATTGTTGATATAATATCAGAGTTTGTACAGCTGAGGAAAAGAGGTAAAAACTATATAGGTCTTTGCCCATTCCACAACGAAAAAACACCCTCTTTTACTGTTAGTGAAGAAAAGCAGATTTTTCATTGTTTTGGATGTCATTCGGGTGGAAATGTTTATAAATTTTTGATGGAATACGATAAAATTTCATTTGTTGAAGCTGTTCAGGAATTAGCAGAAAAAACAGGTGTTGATCTGGAACTTGAAACTAATGTACATGATGAGCAACAAAATGAATTGGAAGAATATTATGAACTTAATAATATCGCAGCTAAATATTTTTCAGATCAATTACTAGTAAACAATGATGGAGAATCAGCTAGAAAATATTTTGAGGAAAGAAAATTAAACTTAAAGACTTTAAGAGTATTCGGTCTTGGCTATTCTCTTATTTCAAACAATTCATTTGTAAATTTTGCTGAAGAAAAAGAACTAGATTTTAATAGATTACTTACATTGGGTCTTGTCGGAAAATCAGAAAAAGGTAGACTTTATGATAGATATCCCGGTAGGATTATTTTTCCAATATTTTCCCCCAACGGAAGAGTAATTGCTTTTGCAGGTAGAAAGCTTGATGAAGGAACTCCTGGAGGTAAATATATCAACTCACCAGAAACACCAATATATATTAAGGGAAGAATTCTTTACGGTCTTTCTCATGCAAAAGATGAAATAAGAAAAAAAGGCATTGCAATTATTGTTGAAGGGTATATGGATCTATTAGCTCTTGTTCAAAATGAAATAAAAAATGTAGTTGCTGTTTCAGGAACTGCTTTTACAGAAGAACAAGTACGGCTTCTTTCACGCTACACAAAAAATGTAACTCTCCTTTTTGATTCTGATGCAGCAGGCATTAATGCATCTATGAGAAGTATAGAAATCTTGTTGGATCAAGATTTTGAAATAAAAATTGCTACTCTGCCAAAGGGAGAAGACCCGGATTCTTTTATAAATAAATTTGGTAAGACAAAATTTCAAGGTCATTTAGCAAAAGCTCAAAATTTTTTTGAGTATCAATCTGCTTATTATGAAGCTGCAGGTATGTTTAATGATTCCGGTAAAACTGCTGAAGCTATTAGAGAATTAGTTAAACCAGCGGCACTTATTAAAGATGAATTAAAAAGAAGTCTTTTAATAAAAACAATCGCAAAAAAATTTAATCTAAGAGAAATGCTGATCGAGTCAGAATTAAATAAGGCAATAAAAAATATTTCCAAATTAGAGACTTCTCAACAAAGACGAACTAATATTAAAGCTAATATTGAACAAAATGAATTCAGTAAAAAAAGTAATTCCATTTCATTGATTCACCTTCAAACTGAGAGAGATCTAATAAAACTATTATTTGAAGGTGATGTTGAGGTTGTAAAATATATTTTTGATAACTTAAATGTTGAAGACTTCAGTATTGAACTACATCAAGAAATTGTTAGAAAAGTTTCTAATCATTTTTCACAAAAGGAAAATATAGATGTTTCATTATTATTGGATGAATTTATAGATGAAAAAATAGAGCTATATTTAAGAGAGTTGTTGTTTGACAAGCATTCTATCAGCTCTAAATGGGAAGAGCTACTCCCCGATTCTCAATCAGAATTTAAACTACTTAATTACACTGTTGAAGTAGTAAATAAAATGAAGATCAACCTTTTGGATAAATTAATTCAAAAAAATATGCAAAATCTAGAGCTTGTTGACAATGAAGAAGAAAAATTTGAGTTAATAAAATTGGGAAACGAACTAAAAACAGAAAGATTAAACCTTATAAAAGAAACAAAATAAATTATTCAATCCTATTAACTCAAAATTTTTAAACGAACAAACTTACATCCCCGGCACCTTCTCTTATTACTTCAGGTTCTTCTTCACTAAGGTCAATAACACTGGAAGGTCTACCATTTAAACTTCCTGAAGCTAACATAAGATCTACTTGTGATGAGAAAACATTTTTAATATCAATCGGATCGATTAATATTTCTCCCCTTCTGGATGTTGTACTTGTACTTATTATCGGGCTTCCAAATTCTTCAACAAGTTTTAAGCAGACTTGATGATTGGGTATCCTTATCCCAACAGTTTTTCTTTTACTGTAAAGTATTTTAGGGGTCAATTTTGATGCAGGTAAAATAAATGTGTATGGACCAGGCAATAAATGTTTCATGTTTCTATATGCATAGTCAGATACTTTTGCATACTTAGCTATATTTTTCAAATTTGGACAAATAAAACTTAACAGTTTTGAATCTACTTCGTTTTTGATTTCAAATATTCTTTCAAGTGCTTCTTTATTATAAATATCACATCCAATACCATAGACTGTGTCAGTTGGGTAAATAATTACACCTCCTTGTCTCAAAACTTCAACTGCCTTATTTATATATCTTAACTGTGGTGTTTCTGGGTGGAGTTCATAATATTCCATTTATATTCTCCTTAAGTTTGATTAAAATAACTATTTTTAACTAGGAAAGTTACTAACAAGATATAAACATTTTATTAATTGTCAATTTTAAAAAAATTTATTATTAATATTTGACGATTTTTAAGTATAAATTTTTAATATTCATTTAAATATCGTTATATTTGTAATTCATATTTTATTTAAAAGGTAAAGAATTTAGGAGATACTATGGCCAGAAAATGCCAAATTACAGGTGTTGGACCAAAAGCAGGAAATAACATCTCACACGCACATAATAAAACCAAAAAAAGATTTTTACCCAATCTACAGAAAAAAAGAATTTGGGTTCAAGAACTTGATAAGTTTGTAACAGTAAAAATTACAACAAGTGCTTTAAAAACTTTAAATAAAAATGGAACTTCAGAATTGGCAAAAATGATTAGAAATAAAAAAGTTAAAGTTAATTAGACACAGATTTTATTTAAAACTAAAAAAGGAAAGTTTTTATACTTTCCTTTTTTTTATTAATCTGTTTGTATCTTTATTATTGTCTAACTACCCATACCTTAATGGTTGTACTTACAGATGGATGTAGTTTAACTTTTACTTCATAAATTCCAAGAGCTTTAATTTGATCATCGAGTTCTATTTTCCTTTTATCAATTTCAAACCCTTTTTCTTTTAAAACATCAGAAATCATTTGTGCAGTTACTGAACCGAATAATTTATCTTCTTCACCAACTTGGACAGGAATAGTAACTGATACTTTTTCCAATTCAACTGAAAGAGTTTCTGCAGCAATAACTTCATGGTTTGCTTTTGCTTCTAAAGATTTCCTTTCTTCTTCCAATGCTCTAACATTACCTTTTGATGCAGTATATGCTAATTTATTTGGTATTAAGTAATTGCGTGCATAACCGTCTTTTACATTAATTATTTCTCCGACTTTGCCTAATGTTCCAAAGTCTTTTCTTAGTATTACTTTCATGTTATCTCCTTCTTCGCACTATCTTGCAGAATCAGATACATATGGTAAAAAAGCCATATGGCGTGCATGTTTAATTGCTAATGTTAATTGTCTTTGATATTTGGCCTTTGTGCCAGTAATTCTTTTAGGAATTATTTTGCCCTGTTCGTTTATATACCTTTGTAAAAGTTTTACATCTTTATAATCAATATACTTGATATTGTTTTTAGTAAATCTGCAAACCTTTTTAGTTCTTATTTCATTTTTCATAAAATTTCCTTTTTATTTTAATAGATCTGATTCATCGCTTGATAAAAATTTATCAAATGAATCACCAGAAAAATCTTTTTCTAATTCTTTATTACTATTTTCATCAGAAACAGAATCAACTTCATCATATCCTTCATTTTCTTCAACAGCATCAGATTTTGCTTTTCTGTTTAAGAACTGAATCCTTCTGGCTTTAATCTCAACAATACTTCTGTTGTGTCCATCATCAGATTTCCAATTACGGCTTTGAAGTTCGCCATCCACTAAAACTGCATAACCTTTTCTTAGTTTGTCTCTACAACTTTCAGCTAACTTGTTCCAAGCAACAATGCCAATATAGCAAACATCTTCCTGCCACTGATTAGAGCTGTCTTTATATTTTCTGTTAGAAGCAATTGAAAAATTTACAACAGGTGTATTATTTGTTGTCTGTCTGTAAATAGGGTCTTTGGTCAAATTTCCAGCTACAATTACATAATTAATTTCAGGCATTTTCAAATCAGCCATTACTTTCCTCCATACTTAAGATTAATCATTTTCTTCTTCATCAGTTGAATCCACCTGATCGTCATCAGCTAATTCTTCTTCAAGTTTTAAAGCTGCATTTTTCTTTTTTTGTTCCAAATATTCAAGAGCGGTTTCATCCAATTTAATTGTAAGATAACGCAATATCTGTTCATCTAAATTGAACATTCTTTCTAATTTGGATACTGTGGTATTTTCTGCTTCGTATTTGTAAAAAACATAATACCCAAGCTTACTTTTGTTTATGGGGTAGGCAAGTCTTTTTCTTCCCCAGTCTTCAACCTCTTTAATTTCACCTGCGTTGCTTGTTATAGCTTCTTTTATTCGGGAAACTTGAGCTTGAATTTGTTCATCATCAAGAGCTGCATTTATAAGAACAGCACTTTCATAAGTATTTTTACTCATTAATAAAGTAACCTCCCTTTGGTCATTAGGCCCACACTATTTTATGTGCGAGCAGGGTTAATAATTATTATTTAAAATAGGGACAAATTTATTTAATTAAAGGCGCAATTACAAGAGAAACTACAGCCATTAATTTTATCAAAATATTTAATGATGGACCGGATGTATCTTTGAACGGATCACCAACTGTATCGCCAACCACTGCTGCTTTGTGTGGTTCTGATCCTTTTCCATATTTTACACCATTAATTTCAACACCTTCTTCAATTGTTTTTTTAGCGTTATCCCAAGCGCCACCTGCATTTGATTGGAATATAGCCATCAAAACACCGGTTACTGTTACACCTGCTAATAATCCCCCCAGCATTTCAGGTCCACCAAAAAATCCAATAATTACAGGAGCAACAACAGCTAAAAGTCCAGGAATAAGCATTTGTCTGATGGCGGCTTTTGTAGAAATTTCTACACATTTACCATACTCAGCTTTGCCATCTGCATCTTCAAATATTTTTTTATCTTCATCAGACCATGTCTTTTGTTCTTTACCGTCATTTTTTTTCATTACTTTTAAAGCATTGGTTAGTTCAGGTATATCTTTAAATTGTCTTCTTACTTCTTCAATCATTGCCATTGCTGCTTTACCAACAGCTTTCATTGCCATTGAAGAAAATAAAAATGGAAGCATTCCACCTAAAAACAGCCCAGCCATAACTACTGCTTTTGAAATATCAATTGTGCTAATATTTGCTGCTGTCATAAATGCTCCAAATAAAGCAAGTGCTGTAAGTGCTGCAGATCCAATTGCAAAACCTTTACCTATTGCTGCAGTTGTATTTCCGACTGCATCTAATTTATCTGTTCTTTGACGAACTTCTTTTGGTAGCTCTGACATTTCAGCAATTCCACCTGCATTATCAGAGATAGGACCATAAGCATCAACGGCTAATTGAATACCTGTATTTGAAAGCATACCAACTGCTGCAATGGCAATACCATATAATCCACCGAAATGAAATGCACCAATTATTGAAATTGCTAAAATTATTAATGGCATTGCAGTAGAACTTAATCCGTTACCAAGCCCTGCAATAATATTTGTAGCACTACCAGTCAACGATTGTCTTACTATATCATTTACAGGTTTCTTTCCTTGACCAGTATAATATTCTGTTAAAATACCTATCAATACTCCAGCAACTAATCCTATAACTGTTGCCAAAAATATTCCAGTTGAAGTTATTGTATATGTAATACCATATAATGGGTCTTCGTGTGTCCAAGTTTCAGGCATCATCCATTTAATAATAAAATAAAGAGCGATTATCATAATACCAGATGAACCAAATTCACCCATATTTAAAGCTCTTTGAGGATCTCCTCCTTCTTTAACTCGCACAAAGAATGTACCTACTATTGATAAAATAATTCCAACACCGGCAATAACTAATGGTAGTAATACCGCACTAAGACCGTTAAATTTATTTGCAAATTCCGGGTAACCAAAAAAGGCAGCTCCTAAAACCATAGTTCCTATTATTGAACCAACATAAGATTCAAAAAGATCTGCGCCCATACCAGCAACATCACCAACATTATCACCAACATTATCAGCTATAGTAGCCGGATTCAATGGATGATCTTCAGGTATTCCTGCTTCAACTTTTCCTACAAGATCAGCTCCAACATCAGCAGCTTTTGTATAAATACCTCCACCCACTCTGGCAAAAAGAGCAATTGATGAAGCACCAAAAGAAAAACCGGTTATAATTGTGATTACTCTATTTAAATCGCTTAAACTATTTACTCCGAAAACATTGCTATATATTAAAAATAATGCTCCAAGTCCAAGTACACCTAAACCAACAACTCCCATTCCCATTACAGAACCACCGGCAAAAGCAATTTCAAGAGCTTTACCCAAACTGGTTCTTGCTTTATTTGTTGTTCTGACATTCGCTTTTGTTGCTGCCTTCATTCCTATAAATCCGGCAAGTGCAGAACATAAAGCACCAACTAAAAATGATACTCCGATAATTGGAGATGATTCAACAGGGTTTGCTGAAACTGCTAAAAGAATAGCAACACAAACAACAAAAATTGATAAAACCTTATATTCTGCTTTAAGAAAAGACATAGCTCCTTCTGCTATATGCTCTGATATCTTATGCATTTTTTCTGTACCTACTTCCTGTTTAGAAACCCAAGATGCTTTCCAAAAAGTATATATAAGAGCAATTACTCCAAACAACGGTATTATGTAAATAATTGATTCCATAGGATTTTTATATTCTCCCTTAATCTTAATTAATTAAATTTTTATTAATTCTGCTGTTAACATTTAACATTTGCTTATAACCACCAACTATAAATTCTTCCAATAAAATTATACTTTTTTCAAATGTATATTTTAATTTTTCTGTTTCATCTTTCTTAAAATCACTTAAGACATATTCTGCCATACTACCATTTTCAAAATCATTACCTATGCCAAGTCTTAGCCTTGCAAAATTGTTATCATTCAAATGGTAAATTATTGAGCTAAGCCCATTGTGCCCGCCATCACCGCCAGATACCCTTATTCTAAAGACTGGTATATCTAAATTTATATCGTCACAAATAACTAACAACTCATTAACTGGAGTTTTTAATTTATCTAATAATTGTTTTGCTGCTATACCTGAATTGTTAACATAGGTGGTAGGTTTTACAAGAGTATATTTTTCCCCACTAATATTACCTTTACAAAAATAATACTCTTGTTTAGATGCTTTAAATTTTAAAGAATGTTTATCTGCGAAATAATCTAGTAACATAAATCCTATATTGTGTCTGTTATTTTTATACCTTTGCTCAGGATTACCAATTCCTAAAATTATTCGCACTTTATTTTTTGTCTTTTTTGTCTTTTACTTCTTCTTCCTCTTCAGAATCCTTATCAGATTTACCAATTAATTCAGGTTCTGTCATTACTTCTGCTAGTTCATCAGCAACAGGTTCTACCTCAACTTTTGGATGAGTAACAGAAACAATACTCGTATTGCCTGGGTTTAGAATTGTTAAATTCTCATAATTAAGGTCTCTAACATGCACTGAATCACCAATATTAATATTTTCAATATTAATATCTATCGATTCAGGTACATTTTTAGGCAAACATTCAACTGTTAGTTTATGCAGACCTATTTGTAATACTCCGCCTTCTTTTACGCCGATTGAACTTCCAACAAAAGATATAGGTATATCAAGTTCTATTTTTTCACCTTTAGTTAATCCTAATAAATCAAAATGAATAACTTTATCAGTGATAGGATCAAATTGAACATTTTTAATAATACATTCGTGTTCTTCTTTGCCTTTAACCTGTAATGATATTAAATGTGTTTTTGATGTAAAAACTAAGGGGTTTATTGCTTTTTCATCAACATCTAAAGCTACGGTTTGAGCGTGTCTTGAATAAAAAACACCAGTTACTCTTCCGGCATTTCTTACTTTATTTCTTGATGCTTTGGTTGTTTTTTCTCTTACATTTGCTTCTAATATTACATTTTCCATTGTTTCTCCGAAACTTTTTTATCCTTTATCGTTTTCAAATAGTGAACTAATTGATTCATTATTAAATGTTCTCTGTATTGCTTTTGCAAACAAATCAGATGCTGTTACAACGGATATTTTACCGTCAGCAACATCAACATTTAATGGAATTGAATCTGTTACATACAATTTTTTAAGTTGTGATCTTTTTATTCTTTCTATTGCAGGTCCAGATAAAAGCGGATGAGTAATAGCTCCGTAAATATCTTTTGCACCTTTCTTTTTTAATGCTTTTATGGCACCAACAAAGGTGCCGGCTGTATCAATTAAATCATCAACTATAAGAACATCTTTATCTTTAACATCACCAATGATATTTACTACTTCCGCAAGATTTTGGTTTGGTCTTCTCTTATCAATTACGACCAGATCAGCGTGTATTCTTTTTGCATAAGATCTTGCCATTTTAATTCCGCCTACATCTGGAGAAACCACAACAGTATTTTTTCCTTTATTTTTTACCAATCCGCTAAATACGGTAGAGCCATAAAGATGGTCAAAAGGAATATCAAAAAAACCTTGAAGCTGTGCAGCATGAAGATCCATTGTCATCACTCTGTCAGCTCCCGCAACTGTAATTAAATTGGCAATTAACTTGGCCGTAATTGCAACACGGGGTTGATCTTTTCTGTCCTGTCTTGCATATCCGAAATAAGGTATAACGGCAGTTATTCTTTTTGCAGATGCTCTTTTAGCAGCATCTATTAATATTAATAACTCCATTAAATTTTCAGCGGGAGGCGGTGTTGATTGTATTATAAATATATCACTTCCGCGTATATTCTCACCATACTTTACCCAAATTTCGCCGTCACTAAATTTTTTAATTTCAAGATTACCTAACGGGCGTTTCAATTTTTTTGAAATCTTTTCTGCAAGGTTTAAACTTGCCTGTCCTGAAAAAATTTTATATCCTTCCTGGGTAACCACTTTTTACTCGAATTATAAAAAAATTAGTCAAGAAATATAGGCATTACACAAAATTTTGTCAATATATTTAATACTATGAAAAGCCAGATTTGACAGGTATATAATATTAAATTATTTTTCTGCAACGCTTTGTAATTAAATATACTTATGTGTTACAGCCAGCAAAAGATTAATTAAAACAAGTACATTTATCACACTTAAAATTTTACCAATTTTATCCACTTTAGAATTAATATTATTCTCATTATTATTATCATTTAGCACCAAAGTAAGTTCAGCAGATAATTTTTTTGCACCGGGGATTAAAAAAACAAAGGTTGTAATAATTAACACAACCATAAACACTTGTTTTGTTGCAAGCCAATGGTTCATTGAAAATTGAAAAAACGAATAATAATCACTCATTGAAACCATTATTATTCCAGTAACTAATATCCCTGCCATTCCAATAATTCCCAAAAGATTTGAAGTTTTTAACCAAATAGAAATTAATTCTCTCTTCGCAGAAATATTTTCTGTTTCCCTAATACTTTTTCTTAAAATGTAATCTATTGAAAGAAATGATAACCAAGCTATGGCTGACAAAATATGAATTACTATTACTATTGGATATAAGATCATTTTAAGTCCTTATTCTTAATTAAAAAAATGATAAACGGAGTGTCTAATTGATTGAGCATTTTTTATAAGATGTAATATATTATATTTTGTAATCTCGTGCTAACAAATTTTAGTAAACTTTATATTGACCATAAAAAAAAGGAGTAAAAATGTTTAGAACAATTAAACTTTTTATCATTTTTTCTATTTTAATTTATTCATTTACTTTTGCTGATAATAATCCTTTTGCCAGATATCCATCTGTTAATTCCAACGGTACTCAAATAACATTTTCATTTCAAGGTGATATTTGGACAATGCCAATTAATGGTGGAAGTGCAATGAGATTAACAATTCATCAGGCTTTTGACGGAACACCAAAATGGAGCCCTGATGATAAATTGATTGCATTTACAAGTGACCGTTTTGGAAACGATGATATATTTACAATTCCATCCCAAGGCGGCAAACCAAATAGATTAACATATTTTTCGTCTAGTGATGGTTTGAATGGATGGTCCCCAACCGGAGATTTACTATTTGAAACAAGAAGAAACGACAGACAAATAGAATGGGAAAATGAACTTTATTTTGTTTCATCTAAAGGTGGTACGCCAACAAAATTAATAAATTCATTTGGCTATATGTTATCAGTTTCACCCAATGGAAGATTTATTGCATTTACAAAAGGATATTCCAGAATAACCCGAGAACAGTATAATGGACCTGCAAACAAAGATATTTGGATTTATGACACAAAAAATAAAACTTATGATAAACTTACAACTTTTGAGGGACAGGATATTTACCCTGATTGGGGAGATAATTCTACAATTTATTATCTAAGTGCTTTTAATGACAGATACAATATTTACAAATTAAAGATTGATGAAAACGGTAAAACAATTGGGAAACCGACACCTCTTACAAACTATATAGATAGCGGTATAAGAAATTTTGATGTAAGCTTTGACGGCTCAACAATTGTGTTTGAAAAAGATAAAAACATCTACTCTTTAAAAACAAACGGAGGTGTTCCATCAATTATTAAAATAGATGTTACTGATGATTATCATTTTTATGATGTTGAACACAAAACTTTTTCGAAAAATATTAATTATTACAGTGTTTCTCCAAACGGTAAATATATTGCTTTAGAGGTTCACGGTGAAATTTTTATAACTCAAAATGATAAAGAAAAAAAGAGAAGTGTAAATTTATCAAATAATTCTTTCAGAGATGCTTCACCTGCCTGGTTAAATGACACTACACTAATTTTTATTTCTGATAGAACCGGTGAAAGAGATTTGTATTTGGTTACATCTGCAGATAAAAATGAAACCGATCTTTTTAAAAGTTTAAAACATACAATTGAAAAAATTACTGATACAGAAGAAGATGAATTTAATCCTGTAATATCTCCTGATTTAAAACACATAGCATATACAATCGGAAGAGGTAAATTAGTTACAGCTGATATTTCAAAAACAGGTGAAATATCAAATACTAAAACTTTATTGGATGGTTGGGCAACTCCGGATGCAGTTACCTGGAGCCCTGACAGTAAATGGCTGGCATATTCTTTACCTGATTTAGATTTTAATGATGAAGTTTATATTCACGCTGCCGACAACAGCAAAGAATCGGTTAATGTTTCAATGCATCCAAGAGGAGATTACAACCCATTTTGGAGTAAAGACGGAAGTAAATTGGGTTTTATATCCAACAGAAATAACAGCGACGATGATGTTTGGTTTGTCTGGTTAAACAAAAAAGATTGGGAAAAAACTAAACAGGACTGGAAAGATGATGAACCGGTCAAAGATAAAAAAGACAAAAAAGATGATAAAATTGTTAAACCTATTACAATTGATTTCGATGACATTTACAAAAGACTATCACAGGTCACTTCTCTTCCGGGTAATGAATCTGATCTTGTAATTTCTGATGACGGTAAAATTTTTTATTTCGTTGCCTACAGAAATACAAATCAAAATTATAAAACCGATGTTGACCTATATAGTATTAAATGGAATGGAACTGAACTTAAACCCATTACAAAAGGAAATCAAAAACCTTATAGTGTATCTATTGATAGTAAAGGAGATGATCTTTATTTCCTAAAATCAGGCGGCAGACTTTCCGGTTTGAATTTAAAAAGTAAAAAAACATATTCACTTTCATTTTCTGCAAAACTTGATATTGACCACCCTAAAGAAAGAAACCAAATATTTGAAGAAGCTTGGAGAACTTTAAGAGACGGTTTTTATGATCCCAATTTTCATGGCAAAGATTGGAATGCTCTTAAAGCAAAATATAAACCTTGGGCATTGGCATCTTCAACGGATACTGACTTCCAAGAAATATTTAATTATATGCTCGGTGAGTTGAATGCAAGTCATATGGGATTATACGGCAGTGACAGAGCGGAAACACAAAAAGAATCTACAGGTTTATTAGGAATTTCTATTCAACCATTGTTGGAGGGAGTACTTGTTGCACATATCGTTCCCAACTCACCTGCTGATAAATTATCGAGTAAATTAAAGGATGGTGATATAATAATTTCAGTTGACGGAACCCCAATTAATTCTTCAATGAATTTTTATTCAGCTTTAATTAACAGACCAAATGAAAAATTATTACTTTCTGTAAAAGACAAAAATGGTAACAACAGAGAAGTGACAATAAGGCCGACAAATAGTCTGCGAACTGAATTGTATGATGAATGGGTTAACTCAAGAAAAGAACTTGTTAACAAATATTCTAACGGAAGACTTGGTTATATTCATATTCAAGGAATGAATTGGAGCAGCTTTGAAGTTTTTGAAAGGGAATTAACAGCCGCAGGTTTGGGAAAAGAAGGTATTGTAATAGATGTTCGCTATAACGGCGGTGGATGGACAACTGATTATTTAATGACGGTGCTTACTTACAGACAACACTCTTACACTATCCCAAGAGGGGCAGCAAATGATCTTAAAAATGAACAGACTAAATTCATAAATCATTATCCTTTTGGTGAAAGACTTCCATTTGCAGCTTGGACAAAACCATCAATTGCACTTTGCAATGAGAACAGTTATTCAAATGCAGAAATATTTTCTCATGCTTATAAAACTTTAGGTATTGGCAAACTTGTGGGTAAACCAACATTTGGTGCCGTAATTTCAACAGGTGGAAAAGGATTAATTGACGGATCTTATGTTCGTTTACCTTTTAGAGGATGGTATGTAAAAGCAACTAAAAAAAATATGGAATGGGGCCCGGCTGTTCCGGATATAATTGTTGAAGATCCGCCTGATGCCAAAGCTAACGGAATTGATCCTCAGTTAAAAACTGCTGTTGATGAATTGCTGAAAGAGATTGATAATAAGTAACAAAAATTATATTTTTTTGTAGAGACGAGTCGCCGACTCGTCTCTATGTAGTATTGTTTGTTTTTATTTATCTTTTGAATCACTTCATCAACAATAACTTTTTAGAAGTAGAAAAGTCGTTTACTTTTATTCTGTAAATATAAACACCACTTG
>PFVA01000198.1 GCA_002790365.1 Ignavibacteriales bacterium CG_4_9_14_3_um_filter_30_11 | reverse complement strand
TCAGGTATTGAGAATTTAATCCTGGTTGATGGATTAAATGGATTTGGATAATTTTGTGAAAGTACATATGAGTCGGGCAATGAATTATCAATTAACTCTATTCCAGTAGTACCGTCTAGTTGCATTATTGAAGCAGCCAGTACAGAATAAGTCCATGCTGGGTTATGAATACCAAGGCTGCGGTCTTCAGTTACCATGTCCCAATTATAAAAGGCTTGAGCAACTACTTTAGTAAGTGTTGAAGTATTTATAGGATTAACTGTTGCTGAACCAACCGGTGGTAATAAAAGAGCTAATCTATGTAATAATCCTTCAATTTCTTTTTGAAGACCTTCTACTGTTCCATTTTGATCTAAATCTGCACTGCCATTTACATAGAATTTCTTATCTGAGAATTTAGTACCGAAACTTGCGTGACATCCTGTTTGTGCACAAGCTGTAACATTATCAACTCCTGTTTTTGGATCTTTCATGTTCAAAGTATGCGAACCTATTAATTTTATAGTTCCATCCGGATTTGTACCTGTATCTATCATATGACAATCAACACAGGCATTTGTTGTTGCACCTTTATGTGCAGATGATGGAAAATTTATTCCAAAAGTAACTGTATTAGTTCCAAATAGCATATCGCCCTGTGTACTGTGATGAGGTCCGTAATTTGTACTAAGATTATTTAAATAATCATCTGTGTATGATACAGCATCACGCCTACTTTTATGACAATTTATACAAAGTGCACCTGTGCCTGCATTTTGAGGTTGATATCCATTTTGAAAAGTAACACTAATGGTTCTTATCTGGTGTTCATTTGTTGCGTTGTGTGGATCGTGACAAGTTGCACATGCAATTTTTAAATTTTCCGGCAATGATTGTGTCAGGCCAACTTTACCACCTTTTACATATTCTATAAATCCTTGACCATTATGGCATAAACCGCAAGCAGTATTAGTAAACTGATGCGTTCCTATAGCATGAATTGAGTTATCGTATTGCTCACCAAAGAAATGATGTATCCCGGAATCGTGACAATAAGAACATAAATCAGGTGATATTGTTTTTACCATCTTCATATCTGTTATTGTAGAATAATGTGCACTTCCGGGTCCGTGACAACTTTCGCATTGTACATTAGCTAATGCCATTGCTTGAGGATATACAACTTTTAATGAATCATACATTCCGGCCTGTAATAGGCTTGGAAATACAAATGAAAAATCGTCAAATCCATCATTTAATGCATTTGAGTCATAACCTGTTGAGTGGCATCTTACGCAAGAATTATTAAAGTTTGAGCTTAGTGTACCATCCAAACCACGCTTTAATGTTGTGGAATGTTTTGTCCCTTCCCACCTAGTAACAGTGGGATCATTTTTATCTACTAATCCATCATGACAAATTCTGCAAGAAACAACCCCACCGTCAATTCCAAAATTTAATGCTGAGTTAATAGTAATTGTGTCGGCTAAGCTTCCATCAGTAACAGCTATTTTATAAGTACCAACTTTATCAGGAATAAAGGTTATAACTTGTTTAGATGTATCAAGGTTTTTTGTAGTACCGAATGTAGCTGTTGAACCACTTGGCTTTGTAAGAATCGACCAGGCAGGAAATGTTAATTTTGCACCTGCCATTTCTACTCTTAAGAAAACCTTTGTTTGATTGCCTACATTTTGCAATCCATTATATCTTCTGTCAAAATATTTAGGAACCGACAATGTATCTCTAGCTACATCTCTTTCTGATAAACCATGTGTTTTAATTTTTAGTGTCTGTGATAAACTAATTGATGTAAAAACTAAGAAAGGTAGAAAAATGTAAATAAACAATTTTTTCATATCAATATTGCCTTTTATTTTATAATTAATAGCTAAATTAATATATTATTGATTTAAAAATAATTATAATAATTTTTTTATGAAATCAATAGTTGTAATATTTGTATCATAAACAAGCCTTGTGCCAATCTCTTCATAATTTTTAGTATCGAATTATATGAAATATTAAGCAATATAAATGTTTTTTAGTTGTAAAATTTACATATTAAAAACTAATTCTCATATTCGGGATATATTATATATTAATCCCAGATTTTCCATTGAAAAATCTGCCCTCTGGGCCGACAATTTGTAAGTAAATAAAGATCATATACTTAGTTATATAAAAATCT
>PFVA01000221.1 GCA_002790365.1 Ignavibacteriales bacterium CG_4_9_14_3_um_filter_30_11 | reverse complement strand
GAAGGTGCTGTTCTTGCTAATATATCTTTATCAGCGAGGTGACATGATAAACACAATTTTTCTTGAGTTAATTTTAATAATAATGTATCCGTTCTTATTGTTTTGGATGTTACAGAAGATTTATGGCATGTTATACAATTAGGAGCACTAGCTATTCCATTTGAATATGCTTTATAATGCTGTGAATTTATATAATTATGTTCTTCATCTTTGTGACAACCTCCACAACTCTTAACAATATTATCTTTATAAATTATGCTTCCTTTCACTTTTGGTGATAATACATCATGCGTACCATGACATCCTTTACAAGAATAACCTATTTTATTTGTTGTACCGGAAGTTTCAAGTAATTGAGGATGGAAAGTATGTTGAACAAGCGCTTTATTATGACAATCTAAACAGTTAATTGACTTAATATTTTCTTTATGAGGAACTTCATCAGGGTCAAATCCTTTATGGCAAGTAACACAACTTAATTTTTTATGTGGTGATTTATCTAATATTTTTACATCAACATATAAAGAAACTTCCTTACCATTTCTTTCTGTTGTTATTTCATTATCATCGTGACAAGCAAGACAATCATCCCTTGATTGTGCAAAAGTAGAACTATTAATAAATGAAAATGAAACAATTAAAAAAAGAAATCCTAAAAATAATTTGATATTATTTATACCGATATGTTTTTTCTTCTCCACAATAACTTCCATCTTTTCCCCTTAAATTTTCAAATCAGAAGGATTATTTCTTTTTATCAATTCTTTTAGTTTTAATGTAAAGTAATACTACTAAAAATGTTATTATAATAGTTGCAATACCTAATCCGTATCTTCTAAAATAGAATTCATCAATTGCATCTAATCCAGCTTGTTTGGTTTTATTTGTAATAATAAATCCCTCATCCATTTTATCCTTAAACTCTTTTATATCAGAAAGATGAGTTATTGTTCTTGCCTGTATTAAAATTTGTTTAATCTGTTTTAGTGAGTAGTCAGCCTCTGAAACATCCATTCCTTTTTGTGAAGCAGATTTTAATAAATCTAATGATATTTTATCTGCACTTTCAAGACTGTCAAAAAGAGATTTCATTTCTGCAGCAATCATAAATCCTTTATCATTAGGTTCATTTTTATGACATTGAACACATTTACTATTTTTAGCTACACCCAAAAGTTCATCAGTAGCATGAACAATTTTATGATTACTATGACAAGTAATACATTCAGGATATTTTAATTTATCAAAAGCTTTTTTATGAGGACTCTTAGCAAATAACTCTGCATTAAAAGCATGACAAGTACCACATACATTAGATATAGATTCAACACCAGGAGGTGTAGCACCATGATTTCCGTGACAATCATTACAAGCCGGTGCACTTAGATCTTGTTTAACAAATAAAGCCTCTCCATGTATACTTCCTTTATAATTTTCATATTGATCGTGAGGTAATTTGTATTTATCCATCAAGTTTTTATCACTATGACAAGTAGAGCAAAGTTGAGGAACATTAGATGGATAAACAGGCGACTTAGAATTCTTTACAGAAAGTATATCATGATTTCCATGACAGCTAACACATTCAGCTACTTTTGCATCACCTTTTAAGTTTTGTTTTCCATGAACGCTTGTTCTATATTTTTCATATTGATCAACTGGTAAACTCGGATTATATTGTTTCATAAAAGTAGGATTAGAGTGACAACTTTTACATAAGGAAGGTACATTAGCAGGATATACTTTTGATCTAGGATCTTTTACTGAGGCAATATTATGAACACTATGGCAAGTAACACAATCTGCAATTGGTGTTACAGCATTAACAGATTTTATAAAATGGATAGAACCTTTTAATTTTTCAAATTGATCTGTGGGAATATTTGAACCAAAAGATTTCATTTTATTAGGATCAGAGTGACATTTTACACAAACCTGATATCTTTCTTCTTTGCTTAGTATTCCAATATATCCTTTATTTTTATCCATAGCCTCATCCATATCATCTTTGGATGAATCTCCACCGTGACAACCTGCACAAGCAATGCCTTTGCTAAAATGAATATCTTGTTTAAATAAGTGAGCAGGCTCATTATTATTGCTTTCGTTATCAAAATGGCAGGTTAAACATTCATCTGCTTTTTGTTGTATGACTCTAGAATTAATTTTATTATTTGTCTTTGCAAATGAAGTATTTAGAATAATCAAAGAAAGAAATAAATATATAATGTATTTGTACATTCGAAATCTCCTTAATCCAATAAATAACCAAGAATTGTAAAAATTATTATGAAAGAAATAGCAAAAATTCCGACATAATTAATTATTTTGTTTCTTTTACCTTTTGGAGTTTTACTATCCCAAAATGGAACCAATACCCAAAGTAAACCTGCTAAACCAAAGCCTAAAATTCCAAGAAGTTCTCCTTCAATTAACCATACTTTTGCCGGAATATATTTAAGAGACTGGAACATAAATAAGAAGTACCATTCGGGTTTTATTCCAACAGGGGCTGATACAAATGCATCTGCTTTTGGACCAAGTTCCCAGGGAAAGAATGTAGCTAAAATTGCAAGAATATTTATTACTATTAACCAAATTAAAAGATCGTGTACGGTAAAATTTGGGAAAAAGGGAATAGTAGTTTTTTCAGATTCTTTTTTATTTTTCCAATCTTCAGGTTCTGACATTCCCTGTCTTTGAATAAAAATTAAATGCAATGATAAAAAGACAACAAAAACTCCAGGCAGTAAAGCTACATGTAGGCCAAAAAATCTGGATAAAGTTGCACCTGTTACATCTTCACCGCCTCTTAAAAGTTTAAGTAAAAAGTCACCAACAAAAGGTAGCTGACCTGCGATATCAGTCCCAACTTTTGTTGCAAAAAATGCTAGTTGATCCCAAGGCAGTAAATATCCACTGAAACCAAATCCCATACTTAAAAACAATAAAATTACACCGGTATACCAAGTGAGTTCTCTTGGTTTTCTAAATGCTTTCAAAAAGTAGACAGAAAACATATGAACGAAAACAGCCAGTATCATCAAATTTGCAGACCAGCTATGTATGCTTCTAATTAACCAACCAAAACTTACTTTTGCATTTATAAATTTTATACTTTCATATGCAAGATCTTCAGATCCTTTATAATACATTATTAATAAAATACCGGTAGCTACTTGAACTATAAAAAGAAGTAAAGATATTCCACCAAAATAATACCAAATTGTATTTCTATATTTTGGTACTGATTTATGCTTAAGAAATGAAACAAGATTATCTAATTGAAATCTTTCATTTAGTGCATTGTATATTTTTTTGTTAAATGTTTCTTTCATTTTTTATGCCGATGGTTTATATACGGTTACTTCATCATTTTTTATTGCTATCTCATATTTAGCAAGCGGAGCTGGAGGGGGGCCACTAATATTTCTTCCGTGAAGATCATATCTTCCATTATGACAAGCACAATAAATTTGACCATAATCTTTTCTGTATTGAACTATACAATCTAAATGGGTGCAAGATGCAGAAAATGCTCTAAATTCTCCGTCTGAAAGTTTGATAACTATAACAGGATCATTACCAAATTTTATTATTTTGCCTGAATCTTTATCCATATCTGTAATTTTCCCAATATTCACACTATTGACCTTAACTACTTCTACTTGTGGTGGTCTTAAATAACTAATCAATGGATAAACAACAGCACCTACCCAAGCAATAAATCCACCTGATAAAAGAATGTTAAGAAAATCTCTTCTAGTTTTTTCCCCATTTTTTATTTGATTTTTTTTTTTATAAGTCATATGTTTTTAAAATTTATTAATTAAAAAATAATTATTAAAATAATATACCAGTTTATACTTAAATAAATTTTTTTGAAAAAAATATTTTTCCAATAATGAAATGCACATTAAGATGCCAGCAAAGATGTTACTTTTTCTGATATTTCTTCAAGATCATAAGGTTTATAGAATACTGAATTTACATTTTTCCTTATTTTGCTGTCTAATAATTTAAGATTTGATTTATATACATAAGTAATTATTACTGGTACATTTTGATAATTTTTTCTCATGTCTTCACAAAAACTTTCAACTTTATTATCTGGATCAATATCTAAAAATAAAAGATCTAATTTAGTAGCATTAACAATTTCATCCAGATTATCAAAATTAGTTGTTGTAATAACATTAAATTCATTTTGTAGATAAACAACTAGACTTAAACATAAATTAAAATCTGCACTATAAAACAAGATTGTTTTCATTAAGTAATAACTAATTATATAAATAAATTGTTTGGTAAATAAAAATGTTTTACTAAATTTATGCCAATCTCTTAATTATCAATTATTACTTTTTTTATGTTTTTATACAGATTTATTAAATATTAATCCTTTTGTAACCTCAATATTCTTAAAATTGCAAATAATCTTCAAAAATCTTTTCGATAAATGAGAATATTTATTTATTTATGAATTTATGCCCAATTCTTTCAATTTTCGATATATTGTAGATAATCCAACTTTAAGTTGTTCTGCTGTTTTTTCTTTATCATTATCATTTGCTTCAAGTGCTTTAATAATAAAATTTTTCTCATATCTTCTAACTGAATCTTCAAGAGAACCCAGTTTTGAATAATCTGAAGCATCTGATATAAATGTAAAACTGTCAGGTAAATCTTTTATTGAAATAAAATCATCTTTGCAGAAAATTACAGCTCTTTCAATAACATTTTCCAATTCTCTAACTTCACCTTTCCATTCATATGTTATAATAGCTCGCATAGCTTCATCAGTAAATCCTTTAATTCTTTTGTTCATTTCTGTTCTATATTTATTTAAGAAATGATCTGCTAGTAATGGTATATCATCAGTTCTGTCTTTGAGGGTAGGCAGATCAATTTCAATTACATTTAATCTATAATATAGATCTTCTCTAAATCTTCCATCAGCAATTTCTTTTTTAAGTTCTCTGTTAGTTGATGCAATAAATCTAACATCTATTTTTAATGTAATTGAAGTTCCAACCGGAGTAATTTCTTTTTCTTGTAATGCCCTAAGCATTTTAACCTGTAAGTTTAAAGGCATTTCACTTATTTCATCTAAGAAAAAAGTACCACCGTTTGCTGCTTTAATTAAGCCTTCTTTATCTGAAACAGCGCCAGTAAATGCACCTTTTTTATGTCCAAAAAGTTCGCTCTCAATTAGGTTTTCTGATATCGCTCCGCAGTTTATTGCTAAAAACGGTTTCTTACTTCTTTTACTTTTAAAATGGAGAGATTTGGCGACTAATTCTTTTCCTGTTCCGCTTTTGCCTGTAATTAATACTGAGCTGTCAGTTTCGGCAACTGTATCAATCATTTCATAAATTCTTTTTATTGGAGCACTTTTACCTACAATATTTTCAAAATCAAAATCTCTATGAATTTCTTTTCTTAAAATTTTATTTTCTATAAGTAATTCTTTTATCTCAAATAATTTATTTACTTTAATTATAAGCTCATCAAAATCTACAGGCTTAAGAATATAATCGTCAGCTCCATTTCTTAAAGCAGTAATAGCGGTATCTAAAGAACCAAAAGCAGTAATTACAATTATTGAAGTTTGAACATTTAATTTTATAATCTTTTCAATTAATTCAGTTCCTTTCATAAAGGGCATTTCAAGGTCAGTAATAACAAGTGAAAAAGGCTTTTTAACAATTTTGTCGTATGCCTCTTTCCCATTAGAAGCTTCTTCAACTTCATAGCCTTCTTTTTTTAATATAAACGATAAAGAATCTTTTATAATTTCTTCATCGTCTACAATAAGTATGTTTTGTATCATTTTTTCCCCTTTCTAAGATTGAATTGGAAGTTGTATTAAAAATTTTGTTCCTTTTCCATGTACACTTTCTACCATTAGATCTCCTTGCAAACTTTTTATAATCCCATAGCTAACCCAAAGCCCCAAACCTGTTCCTTTTCCTTCTTCTTTAGTTGTATAAAATGGTTCAAATATTTTTTCCAGGTTTTCTTCATTTATTCCATGACCTGTATCACTTAAAACTATATTAACCAAGTTATCTTTATTAAAAGATTTTACAGAAATTTGCTTGAATTTATTTTTATTATCATCATCTAAAATACTATCAACAGCATTTAATAAAATGTTTATAAAAACTTGTTGTATTTGATCAGCGACAAGTAATAATTTTGGTATGTTCTCAGCAAGATCAATTTTAAATAAAATGTCTTTATTTTTTGTTCCTACTTCAATAATATTAACTGCTTCTTCTAATTGTTTATTTATATCTGTCAATTGAAGTTTATAAGTAGATGGTCTTGAAAAATCCACTAAGTCTCTAATAATTTTTGAAATTCTACTTATTTGATTTCTGATTAAACTTAATTTTTCTTTTGCAAAATCATCTGATGTTGAACGAATTACAACTTGAACAAGTGCTGATATAGAAGCCAATGGATTTCCAACTTCGTGGGCAACACCGGCTGCCAAGGTTCCCATACTTTCCATTTTTTGGGTATGGATTAATTGTTTCTCCAGCATTTTTTTTTCTGTAATATCTCTGTGGATGCCAAAAAAACTAGTGACTTTACCCTCATTATCTACAATGGGTGAAACTAATAATTGAGTATAGAATGGATCACCATTCTTCTTCTTATTTTCAATTTCACCTGACCAAACATTTCCTTTTGTGATTGTCTTCCACATATTTTCCCAAAAACTTTTTGAATGTTTTTTACTACCAAATATTTTTGGATCCGATCCTAACAACTCATCTTTTAAATATCCGCTGATTTTAACAAAAGCAGGATTAACATATATCATTTTTCCATCAAGATTAGTTATCTGTAAAGGATTTACAGTGTTCTCAGCAATTGAATAGAATTGTAAAAGTTCTTTTTCCAATTGTTTTTTTTCAGTAATATCGCTTGCACTGGCAAAACAAAATTGAGGTTTTCCTTTTCCATTTAAACAACAAGGTGAAAAAAGTAAATTAAAACTCCAGGTTTTATTATCAATTTTTAAATTTGCAGATAAATTATTGCTCTTATTTTCATTCAAACATTTAAGAAAATAATTTTTTATCTCTTGTCTATCATTTTCCGAGAAAATATCTAAAAAGTAAATTTGCTTTAATTCTTCGCCTGTTTTATGTAAATATTTTTCAGCTGATTTATTAGATTTAACAATTTTGCCTTCATTCGATAAAATGAAACACATGCCATAAAAATCATCAAAAAGCTCAAAGCCGAATTTAAGGTCTTTTTCGTGTACCAAAATTTTACTCACTTATTTGATATTATATTCAAAATCATACCAAATTATTTAATAAAGGTTTTTAAAAATACCCTCAAAATACTTTAAAAAGTAATTATTTATCTACAATAAAATAATAAGAGAGATTAAATATAAGTTTTATTCTCTTTTTTGACAATTTAAATTAAGAAATTCTCTAGCCTGCAAAAAAATTCGACATTTTTAGTGAAAATTATTATAAAACAATTGGAATGAAGATTGATACATACAAGCGTAATCATGTAATTCTCAGTTTTAATTTAGGGGAGAGTGCAACTAATTAAAGCATATTGTTTATGAGATTACAACTTATTGTTATTTGGTTATTTCTTTAAATAACCATACCAATCGAAAAACCTTCCATGGCATGATGTTGGATTAGGCTACGATATCATGCCATTTTTATTTTAAACCCAGATTTTCCATTGGAAAATCTGCCCTTTGGGCCGACAATTTGTAAGTAAATAAAGATCATATACTTAGTTATATAAAAATCTTGGAATTCGTTATTTAAGTAATATGTTTTTCTTACAAATTGCCAGGGGTTAATTCCGCTATATAAAATGTTTTATAAAAACATTTTATGAGAGGCCTTCGGCAAAAAATTCATTTCCAATGAATTTTTTGGGTTAAATAAATAGTAATGAATTTTAATTATTATAGTAGGGATTTTGCATACATTAATTCTGCACAAAGAATAGCACCACCTGCAGCACCTCTTATAGTGTTGTGAGATAAAACAACAAACTTGAAGTCAAATAAATTATCGGGTCTTAGTCTGCCTATTGAAACAGCCATTCCCTTGTCAATATCTCTTTGAAATTTTGGTTGTGGAAGTTTTTCATCTTCAAAATAATGTATTACTTGTTTCGGAGCTAATGGGAGTTCTTTGATTTGTGGAACATATTTATAATTTTTCCAAACTTTTATTATTTCCTGAACTGAAGTTTCTTTCTTTAATTTAATTTGAACACATTCAGTATGTCCATCAAAAACATCTACTCTGTTACACTGTGCACTGATAGGGAATTCAGCATAATTTATTTTATATGAATTTATTTTACCTAAAATTTTTAGTGGTTCAATTTCCATTTTCTCTTCTTCACCGGAGATAAATGGAATTACATTATCTTTTACAATATCTGATTTCATTACTTCAATTCCGCCACCGGAAATTGCCTGCATTGTTACTACATTTACACTCTCAATGCCAAAATTATCCAACAATGGTTTTAAAGCAATTGTTAATCCTATAGTTGAGCAATTTGGATTTGTAACAATTGCTCCGCCATTAAACTTTTGAGATTTTATTATTTCTAAATGTTCAGGATTAACTTCCGGGATTAAAAGTGGAACATCGTCATCCATTCTATGGTTTTTTGAATTTGATACAACTATATAGCCATTTTGTGCAAAATCTTTTTCTATTTCACCAGCAACACCGGAATCCAAACCTGAAAATACAATCCTACAATCAAGATTAGGTTTACATTCTTTAATTATTTTATTACCTAATTTTTTGGGGAATGAATTTGGAATTATCCAGTCAACAACATCTTTATATTTCTTTCCCACAGATTTTTTAGAAGCAGCAATCTCAGATATTTCAAACCAAGGATGATTTTGAAGCAAGGCAATAAATTTTTGTCCAACGCTTCCCGTTGCACCTAATATCCCGACTTTTATTTTTTCTTTAGTGTTCATTAAGTATTTATTTTATAAATTATAATCACAGTAAAATTACAAATAAATATAATCAAAGGTAAAAATGAAAATTGGATTATTGCAGTACTCTCCGGCTTGGGAAGATAAAGAAGTAAACAAAAAAAAGATTGCTGATATTCTTCAGAAAAACAAAACCAAAATTGATCTGCTTATATTTCCTGAAATGACTTTAACAGGTTTTTCTATGAAGTCTAAGGAATTAGCTGAAGATATTATGGGAAATAGTTTTACTTTTTTTCAAAATATTTCTAGAGGAAAAAACCTAAATATTATTACCGGAATTATTTTTAAAGAGAATAATAAAATATTTAATGCTTCTGTTTTTATAAATAAAAATGGAAAAGTAAAATCTATTTATAAAAAGATACATCCATTTACTTTTTCTACAGAAAACAAAAATTATTCTGCCGGTACAAAAACAGAAATAGCTGAATGTGAAGATTGGAAAATTGGATTATCTGTTTGCTATGATCTGCGTTTCCCTGAACTTTACAGATTTTATGCAAAACAAAGACTTGAACTATTAACGGTAATAGCAAATTGGCCTGTTGATAGGATTGAACATTGGCGACAATTATTAAAAGCAAGAGCAATTGAAAATCAATGCTATGTTGCCGGTGTAAATAGAGTAGGTGATACCGGTAAATTAATATATAACGGTTTTAGCAGTGTATATGATCCAATGGGAAATGAACTATTATCTGTTGAAGGTAAAGAAGGAATATTTACAGCAGATATTAATATTGAAAAAGTGAAAATGGTCAGAAATGATTTACCATTTTTAGATGATATGAAATTGATATAAAAAATGGCGAGATTAACCCGCCAAATTTTTATACTATTTACATATCCAAATTATACTTGAATTGTATCCTGTCCTTTTTTCTAATCACACGGAATGAGACCACTGATTTTCTAGTGAATTCAGGAAAATTTTCTCCTAATGAAATCATTTTTAACTCCTTTTATATATACTATTTTAAATTAAGTGAACAAATTTAGCTTTACTTTATAATTTATTTAAATTATCAAATTCTTTGTTATTTTATGATTAGAATTATAATTAAATAATATTTTTTAGGGAGTTTATGTTTCAATATAAAAGAAGAATAAATTTTTACGATTGTGACCCTGCCGGGATTTTATTTTATGGCAGAGTTTATATGATTTGTCACGAAGCATACGAAATAATGCTTGAGTCATTTAATCTAAAAGATAATTCTTGGACTAACAAGAATTTTGTAGTACCAATTATCCACAGTGAAGCTAAATATAGAAAACCTTTGCTTGCAGGTGAAACTGCTTTAATAGAAATATCTGTTACAATTTTAAAAGATTCATCTTTTGAACTAACATATTTAATTAAAAATGATAAAAATGAAATAACAAATAATGTTAGAACAGTTCATGTGTTTTTGAACAAATCAGATTGGAAAAAATCAAAGATTGATAAAGACATTAAAGAAAAATTGAAGGAACATCTTGTGAATTATGAATATTGAAGTAAATTTTTATGGTATTATTTTGAGTAAGTATGATTTAGAAGAAATACTTATAAATTTTTCAGAATTAATTATTGAGCTAACTAACAATATTATTAACTGATGTTACGCAAAGCTGAAAGATGACATCTTTTTATTAACCCAGATTTTCCATTGGAAAATCTGCCCTTTGGGCCGA
>PFVA01000039.1:156-12715 GCA_002790365.1 Ignavibacteriales bacterium CG_4_9_14_3_um_filter_30_11 | reverse complement strand
TTCCGGTATTCTTTTGCTCTGTTACCGTAATGAGCACCGTCATATCTTGAAAGATTTGAAGATGCTTCGGCTGTTGTTAAAATATAATATGTGGCAATTGTGTATTCCGTCTTTGGTAGAAAAACTTCTTTGATTTCATAACCTTCAAGTTTTAATTCATCAATAACATTTAAGATTGCAGTTTTAATTTCTTCATCAAGTCCATCTGCAAAGTATTCTTTTGGTAATCCAATTTTAAGTTTCTTGTCTTTTGATAATGTAGAAGAAAAATCTGGAATAATTTTTTCAATCGATGTAGAATCATTTTCATCTTTACCAGAAATTACTTTTATAACCAAAGCAGCATCTTCAACATTTTTTGAAAATGGACCTATTGTATCGAATGATGAAGCGAAAGCGGTTAATCCATAACGGGAAACTCTACCATAAGTTGGTTTGAGTCCGAAGATACCGCAAAATGCTGCAGGCTGGCGTATTGATCCGCCTGTATCGGTACCTAGTGAAACATCACATAAGTTTGCTGCAACTGCAACTGCAGAGCCGCCGCTTGATCCACCGGGAACTCTTGTTTTATCTATCGGATTTAAAACATTACCAAAAGCAGAATTTTCATTTGAACTGCCCATGGCAAATTCATCGCAGTTTGTTTTACCGATTATTATTGCGTCTTCATTAATTAATTTTTGCACCGCCGTTGCGGTATAAATGGAGTTAAAATTTATTAATATATTGGAAGAGCAAGTAGTAGGTTTGTCTTTGATAGAAAGTACATCTTTAATGGCAATAACCATTCCGGCAAGTTTACCATGCTTATCGGAGCTAATTTTTTTTGTTACTATTTCAGCTTGAGAGAGGGCATCTTCACTAAAAACAAAATTAAATATGTTAAGTGATCTCTTATTCTCAATTTCATTTAAGTAGTTCTTTACATTTTCAATTAAAGAGAGCTCACCTGAAATTATTTTTTCTAATTTCTCTTTTTGGTTTGAGTAGGTAATTTCCAAATTTAAAAAAATTATAATTTTTAAGATTTATCTTTTTTCTTATCGTCTTTCAATTCTGAAGTTACATCTTCTTCCACATCTTTAACGGCTTTTTTAAATTCTCTTAAACCTTTACCTAAACCTTGAGCTAAATCGGGTATTTTTTTTGCGCCGAATAAAATTAAGATTACTAATACAATTAAAATTATTTCGCCAGCGCCGAGGTTGCCAAACATTTTACATATCCTTTTTAATTAATAAATGAATTTATTATCGAACTAAAAATCTTTTTTCCATCAGTACTGCCCAACAATGGATCACAACATCTTTCAGGGTGGGGCATCATTCCCAAGATATTACCATCTTTGTTTATAATACCTGCAATATTTAATAGTGAACCATTTGGATTAAATTCATCATCTACATTTCCATCTTTAGAAGAATATTTAAATAATATTTGATCGTTATTGATCAATTCATTAAGTGTATCATTATCAGTAAAATAATTTCCTTCTCCGTGAGCAATAGGAACTTTTAAAGTATTACCATTAGAAATACTATTAGAAAATATTGAATTAGTATTTACTGTCTTAAGATAAACATCTTTACAAACAAATTTTAGAGATTTATTTTTCAGCATTACGCCTGGTAAAAGTCCGGCTTCAAGTAATATTTGGAATCCATTACAGATTCCCAAAACTTTTCCGCCTTTATTAGCAAATTCAATTACGGAATTCATAATAGGTGAAAATCTTGCAATAGAACCTGAACGAAGGTAATCGCCGTATGAAAATCCGCCCGGGAGAATTATTACATCACTTTCTTTCAGATCAGATTCTTTATGCCAAAGAAAATTTACTTCACAATTAAATATTTTTTTAAGAACATAATATGCATCGTGATCACAATTTGAGCCTGGAAAAACTACAACTCCGAACTTAGCCATTATTTACTTATTCCTCTGAAGGAGTCCATTCGGACAAAGTATATTCAAAATCTTCCATTATTGGATTTGCCAATAATTTACTACAGTAATTTTCGACTTCTTGTTTAGCTTTTGTTTTATCATTTATATCCACTGTAAATTCTATAAATTTTCCAATTCTTGTATTTTTAATGTTAGTTAAGCCTAAATTTTCTGCACCTTTTTCTATTGCAGTTCCTTGCGGATCTAAAATAGATGGTCTTCTTTTTATAGTTACTTTGACTTTATACATACTTGCTCTTAAGAAATTTATTAAAAACAAAAGTTCAATTATTTTTTTAGCATAATTGAATTAAAGATATGCTGAAAAATACCGAATAGAATAAAGAAAACAAAGATGTAGAAAAAAGCTTTGCCGGTTGTTAAAACCACTAATATCGCGGCGCATAAATAAGACATAAATTGATATGGATGATGTTTGATTGAATCAAAAGAAATTTTTGGGACGGAATTATATTTTATTTTGCTGACCATCATCAATGATAAAATTAATAGTAATGGTATAATAATAATTTTTATATTTTCTTGAAATCCAACTATTGGTTCATAAAATGTTAAAATAAGAGATGAAATAGTAATAGCAGCCAAAGGAATAGGGAGTCCGTAGAAAAATGATTTATCAAAACCAACTAGTTGAACATTAAATCTTGCAAGTCTAAATCCACCCGCTATCATAAATAAAGAACTTATAATTATACCAATATTATCATAACTATAGAGGTATGACGAATAAATTAAGAAAGCCGGAGCTGCACCAAAACTTACAACATCGGAAAGAGAATCTAATTGAACACCAAGTTTGCTACTGGAATTTGTTAGTCTGGCAACAATTCCATCAAGTGCATCAAAAAGTGAAGCAATAATAATTAACCAGGCAGCGTAAGAATAGTCACCTTTACTTGTATGTAGCATGGATAAAAATCCGCAAAACATATTCATTGCTGTAAATAAATTCGGTATTACGGATCTGGTAACTCTAATTTGTATCATTTCTCTTTTGGATATTCAAAAAGTATAGTTTCACCAGCTTTTACAATATCATCTTTATTTACTTTAGGCAGCCATTTATTGTTAACAACAACATCAACCCTGCTACCGAATTTTATCATACCAAATCTTTTGCCAATACTTACATTATCACCAATGTTTAGCGTATAGACTATTCTTCTGGCAATAAATCCAGCGACTTGAGTAAAAAATACTTTTCCATATATAGATTTTATTCCAATCTCTGATCTTTCATTTTCCTGAGATGCTTTATCTTCAAAAGCAGCTATAAATTTTCCTTTTATATATTCTATAAATTCAATTTTACCATTGATTGGAATTCTGTTTACATGCACATTCAATGGGGACATAAATATTGAAATCTGAAAACCTTCTTCTTTTAAGTATTTATTTTCTGAAACTTTTTTAACAAATAATACTCTGCCATCAGCAGGGGAAACTATTATATTATCTGATTTTGGAGTATTTCTTTCAGGGTCTCTAAAAAAATTAATGCTAAATACAATTAAAAATAAAGGTAGAATGATTAGAATGTAAAAAAGTATCCCTGTGGTAAAAAGTAAAGCTATTGAAATTAATAGAATAGAAAAAGTAACAATAGCTAAAAATGTAGAATATCCGTATTTGGTTATCATCTTAAATTAGTCTATCAGATTGAGAATATATTCAGTGTAATTTCTAAGTTTAGCAGGTGTTTCTAATTTATACGGATCAATAAATTTATTTTTATTATTTTGTTCTGTAATTTTCAAACTCAGCGGTGTTAGATTGTTAACTAAATATATTTTTTCCCCGTGTTTACCAAAAGAGCAAGTAACTTCACCTAAAAAAACTCCTCTTCTTTCAAAAAAAGATCTTAAAACAGCATTAACTTTTGAACAAATTCTATTGATAGTTTTTAGCTGTTCAAAGTTAATCAAATTAAATGAAATAAGATGACTTTCAGAAACTAAATTATTATTGCCATCCCCAAAATAATATTCATATAATGGCAAATCTAAATGTTCGTTTTCATTTTTTCCAAATATTTTAGCAGTTCGCTTATCAATATAATTTAATACTTTTACTGAAAAGCTTATGGGGGAATATTTAATAAATTTGATTGTGTTATTGCCAACCATTTTTACTGATGCAACGGGTACATGATATGTTTTTAAATAATCTAATAAAAACGAATTAATTTTTGCAAAATTAGCACCCAGATTTTTTGATATAATCTTCTTTGATTTTCCATTAAAAATATAATCTTCATAAACTTGGTTTAAATAGTCTTCTGAATCTAAAGGTAATGTCGGAGTTTTTAGTTCATTTTTCATAATTGATTTTGTGTATTAATCTTGGAAAAATGGAAATGTTATTTAATAAAACAAATAATTAAAAAAATAAAGTGCATAATGTCAATCATTTATATTATATTTGTGCGAAAATAAAGTAAATTTTAAGAATTAATAAATTTTTTTGGAGGATTTTGATGAAAGGCGGAATGCAAGGTATGATGCAGCAAGTTCAAAAAATGCAGCAAGAAATGCAAGAAGTGCAAGAACAGTTAGGTAGAATGGAAGTAAGTGCAGAAGCTGGAGGTGGAATGATAAAAGCTACTGCTAATGGAAATAAAGAGATAGTATCTATTGAAATTGACTCACAAGTAATAGTAGCAGATGATAAAGAAATATTAGAAGATCTAGTTGTAGCTGCCGTAAATAAAGCACTTCAATCCGCAGCAAAGCTAGCCGAAGAAGAAATGAAAAAAGTTACAAAGGGGATGATTCCTCCTGGATTGAATATTCCTGGATTATAGAAGTGAAAATAGCCGAGCCTCTACAAATTGCCATTGAAGAATTAAGCAAACTGCCAAGTATAGGTAAAAAAACTGCGCAACGATTAGCCATTCATATTTTAAAAAGAGAAAATGACGAAGTTGAAAGCTTTGTAAAAGCTATTAGAGATTTGAAATTAAAACTTAGATTTTGCTCTAGATGCTTTAATCTTTCCGTAAATGAATTATGTGAAATATGTGAAAGCAGTAAAAGAGATCATTCTATTGTATGTGTTGTTGAGGAAGCTAACGATGTAATAGCAATTGAAAAAACTAATGAGTTTAACGGCACTTATCATGTTCTTGGAGGTTCTCTTTCTCCACTTTCCGGTATTGGCCCTGATGAATTGAGAATTAAAGAGTTATTAAAAAGATTTGAAGATGAAGATTTTAAGGAAATAATTTTAGCATTAAATCCCGATACTGAAGGGGAAACGACCATTCTATATTTATCAAAATTATTAAAACCATTTGGAGTAAAAATATCAAGAATTGCAAGAGGATTGCCGGTCGGTGGTGATCTGGAGTTTGCAGATGATGCAACTATCGGTAGAGCAGTTCTTGGAAGAATTGAAATATAATGGCAGAATGGTTTGAAAGTTGGTTTGAAAGTGAAGAATATCTAAATGTTTACAAACATAGGGATGAAAAAGAAGCTCGCCTTTTAGTTGAATCAATACTATCCATAACTAAAATAAGAGAAAAATCTAAAATTCTTGATCTTGCCTGTGGAGCAGGAAGACATTCCATTGAATTTGCCAAAAAAGGTTTTGAATTAACTGCTGTTGATTTAAGTAAAAACCTTCTTGATGCAGCAAAGAAAAATGCTGAAGCAATAAATATAAAAGTAAATTTTATCAGAGCAGATTTAAGAAAATTTAAAAGTAATGAGAAATTTGATTTAGTCTTAAATCTGTTTACAAGTTTTGGATATTTTAATAATGATGAAGATAATTTTAAAGTTTTTAAAACTGCATATCATCATTTAATGGATAATGGTTTTTTTATTTTTGACTATCTCAATAAAAATCATTTAGAAAGAAATTTAATTTCTGAAACAGTTAATTCATTTGAAAATGTGGAAATAATTCAAAAAAGAAAAATTATAGATGGAAGAGTTATTAAAGAAATAGTTATTAAGAAAAATGGAAATGAAAAGATATTTAATGAATCAGTTAAAATTTACAGTAAAGAAGAATTATTAGAAAATTTAGAAAAATTAGGTTTTAAAATATTAAATATATTCGGCTCATTTGATAAAACAGAATTTGACAAGAATCTTTCCGATAGAATTATTATAATTGCTCAGAAATGAGTACAAAATTTTTAATATTAACACTTTTATTTGTAAGTGGATGTGATATATTTTCAACAAGAGATGCTGAATCACCTAGCCAATCTCGTTCAAATTATCAAACACCGGTAACGCCTGATTTATTAATCCAAAATCTAATCAACTCCTTAACAGATAAAAATTTAGAAAATTATTTATCATCTTTTTCAGATCCAAATTTTACTAGTAAAATATTTACCTTTTCGGCTTCAAGTTCAGCAATATCGCAATTTCCTTCGCTTGCTAATAATTGGGGGGTGAGGAATGAAGAACAATACTTCAACAATTTAATAAGCAAAGTAGCAAGTGATCAACCAATCACATTAAATTTATCTAATGTATCTTCAAGTCCACAGGGAGATAGTTTGTTTTATACAGCTTCATATTTTATAAATATTGCTCCTATAAGTTCAGATATACAATCAAATTATCAAGGTGAATTAAGATTTAACATGATTAGGGATTCAAGAGCAATCTGGACTATTTATTTCTGGCAAGACACAAAGAACAGTAGTTTGCCTAGTTGGAGTGAATTAAAAGGAAGACTTTATTAAAAAATTAGTATTAAATATTATTTTTATTGTAATAATTTTTAGCGGGTGCAAAAATCCATTTGCTCCAAAGCTGGATTTTTCATCAGATAATCCTTCACAAGGATTGTCAGACCTAACAACTATTGATGGTATATTTCAGAGCTTCCAGTTTGCTTATTCATTTAGGGATACAAGCATTTATGGAAAGTTAGTCGGGAACGATTTCATTTTTACTTTTCGTGATTTTGAAAAAGGATTTGATGTTTCTTGGGGCAGAGATGATGAAATGAAAACAACTAACGGACTTTTTACTAATTCACAAAGGCTTGACCTTATCTGGAACAATATAGTTTTATCTAATGTGGATTCTTTAAGTGCAACAATTGTTAGAGGTTTTAATTTAACTGTAACTTTTAATCCCACAGATGTTGTTAGAATTGACGGAAGGGTAAATTTATCTTTTATAAGGGATGAATCTACAAAAAATTGGAAAATGATAAAATGGCTGGATGAATCGAGTTTATAATTAATTTTTGTAAATTACTTCTTAATTAAATAATGATAATTAAAGTATGATATTTTTTTGGTTTAAGGAATCTTTCAAGTTAATCGGCAGGGCAAAAACCTCTTTTTTCCTTTCATTAATATCAATGAGCATCTCATTAGCACTTATTAGTGCAGCAGTTTTATCTGTAAGTATCTCTAATAATTTACAAGATAAATTTAAAAGCAGTTTGAATATAAATATCTTTTTAAAAGACACTATTACTAAAAAAGAGACAGATGCTCTGAAAAAAACAATAGTTGAAGAAGAATTTATTCACTCTATAAATTATATTGATAAAGAAAAAGCAGCTCAGATATTTATAAAAGACACAGGAGAAGATTTTAGAAAACTGATTGATTATAATCCCTTACCCGCCTCATTTACAGTCACATTAAAATCAAAATTTGTAGACAGAGAATCAATTAAAAAGATAACTGGAAAATTATCTTCATTAAATGGTGTAGATGAAGTTACAATGAAATATGAATATTTATATAAACTAATTTATTATCTGAATAAAGCAGAAGTTTATATTTTTATATTAGCACTTGTAATATTCTTTATATCATTATACATAATTTATAGTACTATTCAATTAGTAATAAATTCAAAGTATACAGAATTAAACACAATGAAATTAGTTGGAGCAAAACTAACTACCATTAAAATGCCTATAATTTTAAACGGATTTTTCATTGGAGTATTTTCATCATTAATTTTAATTATTATTGGTTATTTGTTAATATATTTCTTGCTGCCTTATTTACCGATTAGGGAGCTATTTAAATCGGGAGATAAAGTTACAGTAATAGTTCTGTCATTATTAGGACCGATTATTGGTGTTGCCGTAAGTATATTATCTTTAAGAAAAATTACACTAAAATTCTAAAGCGGAGAAAAATTGTCAATTAAAACTGTTGTTATTACCGGAGGAGCCGGTTTTTTAGGTTCTCATTTATGCGATAAATTTATTAATGAAGGATATAAAGTAGTTTGTATAGATAATTTAATTACTGGTAATTCTAATAATATTGCACATCTTGCCGGTAATGAAAACTTCTTTTTTCTAAAACACGATGTTACTAACTACATATTTATACCAGGGAATGTAGATTATATTTTGCATTTTGCCTCTCCTGCAAGCCCAATTGATTATCTGAAATTACCAATACAAACTCTTAAAGTAGGTGCACTTGGTACACATAATGTTTTAGGTTTAGCCAAAGAAAAAAATGCAAGAATGTTGTTAGCATCTACATCGGAAGTATACGGCGATCCACTTGTTCATCCTCAGCAAGAAGGCTATTACGGTAATGTTAATCCTATTGGTTTTAGGGGAGTTTATGATGAAGCAAAAAGATTTGCAGAAGCTATTACCATGGCTTACTATAGATACCATTCAGTTGAAACTAGAATTGTAAGAATTTTTAATACATACGGACCAAGAATGCGCCCTGATGATGGAAGAGCTTTACCTACTTTTGCTATGCAGGCATTAAAAAATGAAGATATAACAATTTTTGGAGACGGATCACAAACCAGAAGTTTTTGTTATGTTTCAGACCTTGTTGAAGGAATTTATAAATTATTGTTTTCTGATGAAATTGAACCGGTTAATATTGGGAACCCTGATGAAATTACTATTAAAGAATTTGCCAAAGAAGTAATTGAAGTAACAAAGTGCAAAAGTAAAGTTGTTTTTGAAGATTTACCTCAAAATGATCCAAAAGTAAGGCAACCAAATATAGAAAAAGCAAAAAAATTGTTAAATTGGGTTCCGAAAGTTAACAGGGAAGAAGGATTAAAGATAACAATTGAATATTTTAAATCATTATTATAATTAATTATAAAATAAAGAGTTTAATATGTGCGGAATAGTTGGTTATATAGGTTCTAAAGATTGCGTTCCACTATTAATAAATAGTCTGAAAAGATTGGAATATAGAGGATATGATTCTGCAGGACTTGGAGTAATTTCTAATGGAGAATCTCAGGTAATTAAGAGGAAGGGGAAAGTATCTGTATTGGAAAAAGATCTGGACCAAATTACACTTAAACAACCAAATTTAGGAATTGCGCACACAAGATGGGCAACACACGGTGTTCCCAATGAAGTTAATGCACATCCTCATTTTAATACTGATAAAAGTTTATTTGTAATACATAATGGAATTATTGAAAACTATTTAACAATTAGAAAAGGTCTTCAATCACTGGGATATGATTTTATAACCGATACCGATTCTGAAGTTATTCCCCAGTTAATAGACAGCTTTCTAAAAAAAGGATATGCACTAGTTAAAGCAGTTCATTTAGCTCTAAGTAAAATTGAAGGTACATACGGCTTAGCAATTGTTTATGCTAATGAACCGGATAAATTAATTGCTGCAAGAAAGGGATCTCCTTTAGTTATTGGAGTAGGAAATAATGAAAATTTTGTTGCTTCCGATGTTTCAGCAATAATTGCACATACAAAACATGTAGTTTATTTAGAAGATGGTGAAATAGCGGAAATATATAAAGATAAATTTTATACAAGAACATTAGATGAAGAAATCATTGATAAAGAAGTTCATAAAATAACCATGACACTTGATGAAATTGATAAAGGTGGTTATGACCATTTTATGCTTAAAGAAATTATGGAACAACCTCTATCTGTTTGTAATTCTATGCGTGGTAGATTAATCGCTGATAAGGGTACTTCTAAACTTGGTGGATTGGAAGCAGTTGAAGATAAATTGGTTCAATCAAAAAGAATTGTGTTATCAGCTTGTGGTACATCTTGGCATGCTGCATTAGCCGGTGAGTATATGCTCGAACAGCATACAAGAATACAAACAGAAGTTGAATATGCTTCTGAGTTTAGATATAGAAACCCAATAATAAGTCCGGATGATGTAATGTTTTTTATATCTCAAAGCGGTGAAACTGCGGATACATTAGCTGCACTTAGAGAAGCAAAAATTAGAGGAGCTCTTGTACTTGGAATATGTAATGTTGTTGGTTCAAGTATTCCAAGGGAGACTCATGCTGGTGTTTATACTCATGCCGGACCTGAAATAGGTGTAGCATCTACAAAAGCTTTCACATCTCAATTAGTAATATTGGCATTGATTACACTGAATCTTGCCAGGAAAAGAAATATGAGTCTTATTGATGGAAAAAATATTGTTAAAGAAATGGATTTATTACCAAAAAAAATAGAACAAATTTTAAAACTAAATGAACAAATTGAAGAAATTGCAGAAGAATTTAAAGATGCAGAAAATTTTCTTTACTTAGGAAGAGGTTATAATTTCCCTGTAGCGCTAGAAGGAGCACTAAAGTTAAAAGAAATTTCATACATTCATGCTGAAGGTTATCCTGCAGCAGAAATGAAACACGGACCAATTGCTCTGATCGAAGAAAAATTGCCATCAATTTTTATTGCACCACAAGATTCTACCTATGAAAAAATAATTACCAATATTCAAGAAGTGAAAGCAAGAAAAGGCAGGGTAATTGCTATTGCAAGTGAAAGTGATAAAAATATTGATAGTCTGGTAGACTTCTCTATCAAAATTCCGGAAACAATTAGAATGTTAATGCCAATACTTTCAGTTATACCTTTACAACTTTTAGCATATCACATTGCTGTTAAAAAAGGTTTAAATGTTGATCAACCAAGGAATCTTGCAAAGAGTGTTACAGTAGAATAAAAATTATCTTTTTTATTTGAGTTAACAATAAAAATCTATATTTTTGTTCTTTATTTTTTGGGCAGATAGCTCAGTCGGTAGAGCAATGGACTGAAAATCCATGTGTCGGGGGTTCAATTCCCTCTCTGCCCACATACTCAAGGGACGCATACCGAGCGTTCCTTTTTTGTTTTTGAAATTATTTCAAACCCACCGATTAAATAATTAATATTTAAAGCTTCAGATTCTTTAAATTAAAATAATCTAAATTTATGTTCATTAATTTGTCAAAAATCTAATATCTTGTCTTTTAATTATATTTTTATTTTATAAAATTAGAGGTTAGTATGGGTCAACCAATAGCATATAATTATTTTACTCTGATTTTTATTGGTAGTTTGATTGGAGTATTTGTTGGAATTATTATCTCGATTACACAATATTTTGTTTGGAGGTTTTGGGGTATTGAAAAAGTATTTCAAAATATTCAAGATATACAGAATCAATTAGAAAAAATAAATTACAAGATAAATTTATTTGTTAAAGAATCTGATATGATAGATATAAATGAAAAAGATAAACTGAACTAGTGAGAATATTTATGAGAAATAAGATTTATATTTTTATAATCATATTATCTATTCTCCATATTTTTAATTCCAATTTATATTCTCAAGTTAAAGATGTAAAAGGATGGGGGAATTGTTTATGGGGAATGAATAAAATGGAGGTATTGGTACTCTATCCTAATTCAATTGTTGAAAAAAATAACACCTTAGTTAAAAAAGGATATGATATAGATAGCTATAATTTTGAAGTTACATTCTTGTTTGATTCATTACAATTTAAGCTTAATAAAATAATGTTAGTAGAACAAGGTATTATCTCTAAAGGAAGTTCTTCATATAAATTATTTAGGAAAAAATTAATTGAAAAATATGGGAGCCCTGTACTTACAGAAGAACCAGAATTTAGGACAGGTAAAGAAGTTCTAGGAGATAATAACTTTACAACTCTTTGGACTTTTGCAAGTTCATCATTAGAGTTACAATTAGTCTATTCATATTCTTCACAAAGATACACTCTAGCTATTATTTATAATGAAAAAAGAGTCTCGGAAAAACTTTGAAAAATCATTTTCTTGTATTGAATTAAAAATTAAATAGGACTAATTTTAGAATCAAAATTAGCATTGGTAACAAGATGAAAGGTTTATTTTATTTATTACTCTTTTCAATGGTTTTCTTAGCTTCATGCGTTAAAAGTTATTCTCCGACTGATACTCCAACCCCTACCCCAACTATTACACCAATTACAATTACAACAAGCTGGAATGGTTTAACAATAGTAACTAGCGGTCCTCCAAATAGCAGTACTTTAGCATCCGGTACAACTGCTTTATTCAATTTGTCAAAATATGTAAGAGTTGAGGTTAGTTGGACTGCCGGTTTTAGTCCATTTCCTAACTCAGATTCTTTAGTTACTTTTGAAACAAGACTTTATGGAAATTCAAGTGATGGATTGCCAACAACTTTATTTTTTAAAAAAGTAACAAAATCTGTAGATTCATATTCAGTCACTTTACAAAATTATCAGTTGATTGGGAATAATCTATACAAATTTACTATCGTAGCTCAACCTGTTGTTGCTCCTGCTGATACATTAAGTACAACA
>PFVA01000039.1:0-66 GCA_002790365.1 Ignavibacteriales bacterium CG_4_9_14_3_um_filter_30_11 | reverse complement strand
GCCAATAAAATAATTAACCCAAAAAATTCATTGGAAATGAATTTTTTGCCGAAGGCCGCTCATAAA
>PFVA01000262.1 GCA_002790365.1 Ignavibacteriales bacterium CG_4_9_14_3_um_filter_30_11 | reverse complement strand
GCAAAAAATTCATTTCCAATGAATTTTTTGGGTTTATAAAATTATTTCTGATAATTTAACCTATAATGATTTTAAAAACATATCAACTTTATAAAGACTCCTACTCCAACCATCCCAAAGAAATTTGGCAATTGGTTGTACTAACTTTTATAAACCGTGTGGGAACGATGGTGCTTCCCTTTTTAACAGTTTATTTAACTACCGTTTTAAAATTTTCTCTTAAAGATGCTGGTATTCTTGCAAGTGCTTTTGGATTTGGTTCATTAATCGGTACATATATAGGGGGAAGACTATCAGATAAAATTAGCCCTGAATTTGTAATTACTAACAGTTTAATATTTAGTGGTTTTTTATTAATAAGCTTACAATTTGCTTTTACTTTTAATGTCCTATTCATCTTGATTTTAACCACATCATTTTTTGGGGAAGCTTATAGACCGGCTATCATGGTGGCAGTAGGTAATATTATACCAAAATCAAAAACTGGAAGAACTATGGCGTTTCTCCGTCTATCTGTAAATCTAGGATTTAGTGGTGCAGTTGTAATAGGTGGTTTTATTGCAGCATCTCTGGGTTACAAATGGTTGTTTTGGATTGACGGAATAACTTGTATTAGTGCTGCTGTCTTTTTTTTAATAACATCAAGAAATTGGGTAAAGCGTATTCAAACAGATGATGAAAAGAAACAACAAGAAAGTAAGGGCATATCATTACCTCCATATAAGAATTTTAATTATTTACTATTTCTAGCTGCTACTTTTTTGATGGGATTTGCTTTTATACAGTGGTTTCATAGCGTTCCCGTTTTTATAAAAACACAATGGGGTTTTGATGAAAGATATATTGGAACTTTAATGGCAATGAACGGAATTTTAATTGTCCTTGTTGAAATGCCATTAATTCATTCAATTGAATTAGCAAAAAAAATAAATTATTCATTGATAATAGGTTTAATTTTAGTAGGATTATCATTTTTGCCTTTTCTATTGCCTAAAGATTTGATTTTATGTTTTGTTGCAATGCTTCTACTAACAAGCGGAGAAATTTTATTTATGCCTTTAAATTCTTCAGTTGCAATTAATTTATGCCCTGAAAATAAACGCGGTGAATATATGGGGTGGTATTCAATGATGTGGTCTTTAACTCATATTGCCGGTCCTGCTGTTGGTTTAGGATTTGTTGGGATGTTTGGTTTTTCTACTCTTTGGATATTTGTCGGGTTTATTTTATTAATTAGCATTATAATTAATTTAAAATTAAAAAAAAGTTTTGTATAAAAATGATTATTTAATAATTGTTTATTTTAAATAATAAAAATTAATATAAGTAAAAATGCATTTAGCTAATTGGTGGCAACTTACTGAAAATAACAGAATACTTTGTACACTATGTCCACGCTACTGTAAAATAGGCGAAGGACAACCCGGGTTTTGTTACATCAGGCAAAATCACAATGGTAAATTATATTCACTAGGTTACGGGCATCCTACAGGTTTTGCAATTGATCCAATAGAAAAAAAACCTCTCAACCATTTTTTGCCCGGAACAACTGTTTTAAGTTTTGGGACAGCAGGTTGTAATCTGGGTTGTAAGTTCTGTCAAAACTGGTCAATCAGCAAAGCAAAACTTGACGAACTTAGCTCTCTAATAGCTTTACCTGATGATGTTGTGATGCTTGCTAAGAAATACAGTACGCCGTCTATTGCTTACACCTACAACGATCCAACGATCTTCGGAGAATATGTGATTGATATTTCTAAAATTGCCCGGGAAGAAAATATAAAATCTGTGATGGTAACTGCAGGATATATTGACAAGGAAGCGCGGAAAGAAGTTTATAAATATATCGATGCTGCAAATGTAGACCTCAAAGCTTTTACAGAGGACTTTTATTTTAAACAAACTTCTTCCCATCTTGAAGACATACTTGATACGCTTGTCTGGTTAAAAAACGAAACTGATGTCTGGATAGAAATAACTACATTACTAATTCCGGATGAAAATGATTCTTCCGAAGAAATAAGAAAAGAATGTGAATGGATATTAAAAAATCTTGGCGATACTGTTCCGATTCATTTCACAGCATTTCATCCTGATTTCAGAATGAGGGATAAAGAAAAAACTCCAGCCGAAACTTTATTACGCGCAAGAAAAATTGCACAATCAATGGGAATAAAATTCTGTTATGTCGGAAATGTACACAACACTGAAGGACAAACAACATATTGTCCCAATTGTAATGAAGCATTAATAAAAAGAGACTGGCACGATGTGCAGTTTAATAAAATTATAGATAGCAAGTGTTTTAGTTGTGGAGCGGTAATACCGGGGGTGTTCGCTAAGCAGTCTTCAGTAGGCAAGTAATTACATGCTCTTAAATAATGTCTATTCCGCCAGCATCGTAAAATTTGGAATCAAATATTTTCTTTCCTGTTTCAACATTTCTTTTTAATTTGTATTAAATGC
>PFVA01000178.1 GCA_002790365.1 Ignavibacteriales bacterium CG_4_9_14_3_um_filter_30_11 | reverse complement strand
CTTTTTTAGAAAGCATTAGCATATCCTTATTGGTTATGCTTATGATGATAATTGTTGACCTTATCAATGTCAGATCAAAAGGAAAATTACAATCAATCCTCAAAGAATCTAAAAAGTGGAAGCAATATATTATCGGATCATTGTTGGGGACAACCCCTGGTTGTGTTGGTTCGTTTGCAGGTGTAAGTCTTTATATGCACGGTATTATAAGTTATGGAACTATTGCAGGACTAATGATTGCAACCTCCGGTGATGAAGCATTTGTAATGCTTGCTATGTTTCCCAAAACTGCTATTATTCTTTTTGCTATTTTATTCATACTTGGTGTTTTCTCCGGCAAGTTAATTGATTATCTCGTTTTAAAATTCAACATACCAATTTCCGACGATTGCAAAACAGAACAGTTACACAAAGATGAAAAAAGTTATAAGCATTATTTAAAAGAACACATTTGGCACCACATAATAAAAGAACATGTTTGGAAAATATTTTTGTGGACATTCGGTGCACTTCTTGTGATTGAATTTAGCACCAATTATTTGAATTTAGAATCTTTGACCAACGATTATATTTGGATAGTTCTTTTATTAAGCGTTCTAATTGGAATTATTCCGGATTCAGGTCCGCATTTAATTTTTGTTTCTCTATTTGCACAGGGACTTATTCCCTTTTCTATATTATTGAGTAGTTCAATTGTTCAAGATGGACATGGATTATTACCAATGCTTTCTTTTTCAGTTAAAGATACCATTAGCATAAAATCATTTAATGTTATAATTGGATTGATAATAGGCTCTATTATGCTGCTGATGGGCTTTTAATAATATAATAAATACTAATATATTTTTTATCTTTTGTGTAGATTTATAGACCAAATTAACTAATTAAAGGTTTTTTGTGAGAGTATTATTTGTTTCTTTTCTTGTCGTTATTGTAGATCAGGTATCTAAATTACTTGTTAAAGGATTTTCAATTCCAATAATCAATTTTCAACATAACGGAATGTATGAGGGTGAAAGGATTAGAATTTTAGGTAATTTTTTCCGTATTACATTTATTGAAAATCCGGGTATGGCATTCGGTATTGATCCAGGAAGTAATTTCAAGTTATGGATATCTATCTTTTCAATATTAGCAAGCATTGGAATTATTATTTATATGTTTTTAATGAAGAAAGAAAAACTCTCGTTTCGTTTTTCTCTTGCTCTAATTTTAGGCGGTGCTATAGGTAATTTAATCGACAGATTATTTTACGGTATTGTATACGGTTACGGAAAATTATTTTACGGTAGTGTTGTAGATTTTTTAGATGTTAATTTTTTCCATTTTACTTTGTTCGGTAAAACTTTTGACCGTTGGCCAATTTTTAATGTAGCTGATGCAGCAGTTACAATCGGCATATTAATATTATTGATCTTTCATACAAGAACCAGCAGCAAAAAACAGAATGAATTGACAGCAGACAATACTGTCCCTATCCCTATCGAAAACGAAACAAAAGACAATATTATCTCAGGCTAAAATATTAAATGTCACAAATTATTTCAGAAAAGAAATATGAATTTGTAATCCCAGATGGAAAACATAAAGAAAGACTTGATGTTTTCCTTACTAACTCTGTCGAAAACGCTACAAGATCAAAAGTACAAAAACTTATTGAATCAAAATACATTACAGTAAATGGAAAGTATGTAAAAGCAAGTTACCTTGTTCAACCAAAAGATAAAATAATTGCAACCCAACCAATTACACCACGACCGGAGAAAGCAGAAGCCGAAGATATTCCTTTAGAAATAATTTATGAAGATGATTATTTACTTATAATAAATAAACCTGCGGGAATGGTTGCTCATCCTGCTTATTCAAATTATACAGGCACACTTGTTAATGCACTTCTTCACCACTCAGACAAGTTAAGCAAAATAAACGAAAACTTTCGTCCGGGTATTGTACATAGACTTGACAAAGAAACAAGTGGGCTTTTGGTTATTGCTAAAGATAATTGGACACACGCAAAACTAGCTGAACAATTTTCAAAACATACTATCGAAAGAGAATATTGGGCTGTTGCCTGGGGATTATTTAAAGAAAGAAAAGGTGAGATAAACAGTAACATAACTAGAAGTAAAAAAGACAGAAAAAAATTTACTCACAGCAATACTGAAGGAAAAACTGCTACAACTTATTATGAGGTTATCAACGAGTTTGAATTTACTACTCTTGTAAAACTAAATCTGAAGACCGGAAGAACTCATCAAATTCGTGTGCATATGACCTCTATTAATCATCCAGTTTTTGGTGATCCGACTTACGGCGGTAGAGAACTAGTTTATGGCTCATCTTTGCCAAAGATGAAAAACCGTTTTAATAATTTAATGAAAATTATGCCTCGTCAGGCACTGCACGCAAAAACACTCGGATTTATTCATCCAAAAAAAAACAAATTAGTTCGGTTTGATTCTGAATTACCGGATGATATGAAGTTGTTAATTTCGAAGTTGTAAAAATAACTATAAGTCATTGCCAAGGAGGGACATAGTGACTGAAGCAATTTAATATTAATATTGTAATTGAGATTTCAAAAGATTGCTTCCATCTTCACTAAAGTTCCAGCTGTTAATTCATCCTTCGTCCTCGCATTGATATTTTTATAAAATTTATAAATGATACTATATCGAAATAACGAAGCTTCATTAATAACTACTTTTTTACAACCAACTAATTTATCTTTAGCTTTAACATTAATTTAATTCTTGATAAAATGATTCAGATTTACAACACATTTACAAAAAATAAAGAAGAATTTAGACCGATAAATCCGCCTAATGTAAATATGTATGTGTGCGGACCTACAGTTTACGACTTTTTCCACATTGGAAATTCACGCACATTTATAATGACTGACATAATCAGACGCTATTTGGAATTTGCCGGATACAAAGTAAAATATGTTATGAACATTACTGATGTAGACGATAAAATAATTGGTAAATCAATTGAAGAGAAAAAATCTTTTAAAGATGTGGGTGTGAAATATGCTAATTATTTTTTGGAAGACATAAAAAAATTAAAGATAAAAGAAGCAGATGTATATCCACGACCAACTGAACATATGGACAGCATTATCAATTTAATTAAAGAATTGGAATCAAAAGGATTTGCATACAATGTTAAAGGGAATGTTTTTTACAATGTTTTAAAGTTTAAAGGTTATGGAAAACTAAGTGGTAAAATAATAGAAGATTTAGAGTCAGGTGCAAGAATTGAAATAAACGAAGAGAAAAAAAATCCATTGGACTTTTCTCTTTGGAAAAAAGCAAAAGATGGTGAGCCATATTGGGAAAGTCCTTGGGGTAAAGGTAGACCCGGCTGGCATGTTGAATGTTCTGCTATGAGCTGCCTGCATTTAGGTAATACATTTGATATTCACGCCGGGGGGAATGATCTTATTTTTCCTCACCACGAAAATGAAATTGCACAAAGCGAAGCTGCTAACGGTCAGCACTTTGTAAATTATTGGATGCACTTTGGATTTTTGAATATTAACAATGAAAAAATGTCAAAATCATTAGGTAATTTTTTTACTGCTAGAGATATTTTAAAAAAATACTCTGCTGAAGCAATTCGTTTGTTCTTTTCACAAGCTCATTATGCAGGCCCGCTTAATTTTAGCGAAGATTTGTTATTCGGTGCTCAAAAGGGACTTGAGAAACTAAACAATCTCAAAAGGAAAATAGAGAATGAGTTAGATTCTGGAACAATTGATGGAGTAATTCCTAAATTAGATTTTGATAAATTCAAAACAGCCTTTTCTGAGGCTATGGATGATAACTTTAATTCACCACAAGCCGTTGCTGTTATTTTTGATTTTATAAGAGATGTAAATAAATTAATTAGTGAAACAACTAAAATAAATAGCAGTTTTTATACTTCAGTTAAAAATTTCTTAGAAATTACTGCCGGAAATGTTTTGGGGATAATTGATTTTACAAAAAATAAAGAGAATGATATGGCTACTAAAGAAAAAGAATTGATAGAGTTATTGATCAAATTAAGGCAGGAAGCAAAGGCAAAAAAAAATTATACTCTATCCGATAAAATTAGAGATGAGTTAAAAGAACTGGGTATAGTTTTAGAAGACACCAAAGATAAGACAGTTTATAATATTATTAACTGATGTTACGCAAAGCTGAAAGATGACATATTCTTATTAAGAAAATAAAGTCTCTATTTCGTTAAAGAGTTATCATTTTATTTGAATTCAATTCAGGAAACAAAGATGTCATCTTTTCACTGTTCATTTTTTGCGTAAGATGAGTTATTAAATAAATTACCAAATATTATAATTTCCCTTATTTTGTAACTGAACGACGAAGGCTCGTCGCTCCATTATGAAATCTTTCTCATAACACTAAAATAAATTTCCCCTTCCTAAAATTAAATTCGGATCAAGTATTTTTTTAATTGCAAACATTTTATTTATTGTTTCCTGTCCGTACATTTCTAACAGTAAATGTTTCTTTGTCTTTCCTATTCCGTGTTCGGCAGAAACTGTTCCCCTTAGTGAAATAGCTTTTCTGCAAATCATATCATGTAACACTTTTGATTTTTCGTATTGCTTTTGGCTGTCTGGTAAAAAATTGAAGTGCATATGCGAGTTACCAAAATGTCCGTAATTAACAAATTTAATTGCTTCATTCTCAGTAATTTGTTTGGCATAATTATAAAGCTCAATAAAATTATTATTTGGAACTGCAACATCTGTTCCCAATTTTCTAAAACCTTTTCCTGCCATAAATTCATTAATTTTTTCTGATATTGAATGACGAAAATCTTTAATTTTTTGTTTTTCTCTTTCGTTAAATGCAAACCAGCATTGTTCTTCATTTCCATTACTATCTTTAATCAACTCAATCCAATTTTCTAATAAAGTATCTTCGTTTCCATTGTTTATTTCCTGTTCAAACCAAACCGCACAATCTGACTTTGGGGAAATATTTGGTAAATCTTTTCTCAAAAAATCCAAAGATCCTTTATCAAAAAACTCTAAAGCAAGTGCATCAATTGATTTTTCTCTAACAGCGTTTATAAAATTTAATCCATCTGTTTCTTGTTTGAAAAATACTACACAAGATATTTCCCCCTTGGGTGCTTTTAACAACATTAATTTAATTTTTATAATTACTCCCAAAGTTCCCTCAGAACCTATGAATAGATCAATTACATCCATATTTTTTTTACAAAAATATCCGGCTGCATTTTTGGTTCCGGGAATATTTACATCAGGTAATTCAATTTTTATCTTCTTTCCGCTTTCTGTTTCTAATTGCAATTTATTACCATCAGTAAATGTTTTACCTCTTTTAATAATAAGTTTTTCACCATCGGCTAAAATTACATTTATACTTAAAACATAATCTCTGGTTGGTCCGTATTTAAAAGTTCTTGCCCCGGATGCATTTGTGGCAATTGTTCCTCCAATAAAACAGGAGGTTTCTGTCGGGTCGGGAGGATAAAATAAATTGCTGTTCTTTAACTCGTTTTGAAGAGTTGAAAGGATTACGCCCGGTTCTAATAATACAAAAAGCTCATCCTTATTTATCTCCAATATTCTATTTAATTTTTCTGTAGAAACAACAATGCCTTCACTTGGTACACCAGCACCTGTTAGTCCTGTTCTATTACCGGTAATTGTAACTGATATTTTATTTTTAGAAGCTTCTTTTAAAATTGAAATCACATCAGATTCATTTTCAGGAAAATAGACAACACTGCATTTACCTTTATAATTAGACGCATCTTTAATAAAGTTTTGTATTTCGTCTTGTTTGTTTTTAATTATCATAAATAATTATCTGTAAATATAATTTCGCATTTCAAATAAGTATTTTTTTTGAATATCTAATTCTGGAATCATCCCACATACTCTTTTACTTTCAATGTTAATATTGAGCATTCTTAACATTTCGTCAAGTGCATCAAACATATTTATATCCGGATAACCGTTGTCTTTTAAATAGTGTATCAGTTTTAATGTTTTAAAACCGTCAAACCATTTTATTTTTTGACTATTCAACTGTTTTTCTGTTTTAGCATTTGATGCTATGTTTTTAATTACACTTGAAAATTTTTGCTCTTCCAAATAATCATAAAGCTGTTGTGTTATTCCTTTTGATTTATTTAATATCAAATCTGTGTTTTTTTCATTTAACAATAAGTTATTCCATTTTTTTAGTATTTCAAAACTTTTAGGATTATGCAATAAATATTTACCCTTTGAATTAGATAAATATCTGCTGACACTTTGTCCCGTACCAAAAGGCACACGCCATGATTTTCTTCCTGAAGGAAAAACTATAGCGTTATTTATTTCAGATACTTTTATATTTTTTGATAGTTTTTCTAAAAAATAAAAATCTTCCGCAGCTTTTCTTTTATTCATTCCTTCAATTTGTATATAACTTTCTACATCACAAGCCATAGCAGAGCCAATAGTGGCAAAAGCATATGAAGAATTAGCATATATTAGTCCAAGATGATAATAACGCAAGAGTATTTCATAATAAATTATAGCTTTTGTTTCTTCGTCGTTTTTATTAATATTATGCTCATACCTAATGACTGCTGCATTAATATTTTTATAATTGAATTTGTCCGCTATTTCAGTTAAATAATTTTTACTTACTGTACAATCGGCGTCAAGGCAAATTAATGTTTTTTTTTTATTAGTTGAGTAATTAAATAGTTTTAGTGCACAATCCATTCCTATTTTTCTGGCTATTCCTATGCCTGCATCTTTGTCAGGTAGTTCATTCCCTGTAGATGATGCATCTATTACCCCAATATTTATACCCGATGATATAACAGACTGAAATATTTTATCATTTATATTATCTTTTTGGTGAGTTATTAATCCATTTAATAAATTCAGGCTTTTTATGTTATCTGTTTTTATTTCTTCAGATATGTTCTTTTTATTATTAACTACAAACAAAAAAAGTGTGTTGGAAAAATATTTATTTTCTAGTTCAACTAAAGAAGAAATTAATTTTGATATATTTTCAAATTCACAGATTGAAGGAATGACAACTATGTTATTAAATAATAAATCACTGTTATATTCAGTAATCCAATTTGGGAGAGAATATTTGTTAAGATATTTTTTTATTCTGAAAGGTAAATCACTCATTAAAATAATTCCTGCTTATTAGTTTCTTGGCTTCATCAAAGTCCGCGCCATCAATCCAATTAATTACGCACCCTTCTTTTTCCATTTTTCTGAACCAAGTCATTTGTCTTTTTGCAAAATTATTTATTGAGCTATCTAACTTTTGATACATATCATTATAATTTAATTCTCCATTTAAATACATCGCAATAAATTTATATTCAAGACCTAGCAATTTTAACCTCTCATAACTTATACCTGAATTCATTAGATTCTTAACTTCATCAATCATCCCATTATTCAGTCTGTGTTTAAGCCTCAGATTTATTCTTTCTTTTATTGTTTCTCTTTTTTCTTTTATACCAATATTGAAAGACTTTACATATGTGTTAATTTCGTTATCAAATTCTTTGGATCTTTCAACTACAATTGCTTTAATAATTCTATCTCTATCCAGTAAATCTGTAGTGTTATGAAGTTTAGGGTTTAAGTTTTTTAAATTTTCTACTAATCTTTCAGTCGACTGTGTTTCTAATTTTGCTATTATTTTTTCACTAAAATCTGCTTTCCTTAATTTATATTTCTGCAGAATCGAACTTAAATAAAGACCTGTACCGCCAACCATCAATGGCGTTTTATTACTCTCTTTGATTTTAGGAAAAATTAAATTAAATTGTTTCACAAACTCAAACAAATTAAATTCATCTTTAGGTTCAATTACATCTATTAAATGATATTTAATTTGTTTTTTGTTTATTTGGTAACATGATAAATCTTTGCCAGTACCAATATCCATTCCCTTATAAACTTGCCTTGAATCTGCAGAAATAATTTCACAATTAAATATATCTGCTAACCGGACTCCTAATTTTGTTTTACCGACAGCGGTAGGTCCGAGAATGGTAATTAAATTATAGCTCATTTTAATTTGAAGTGAGTTTGTCTAATCATTTACAACAGGTAAAGAAATAGTAAAGACGGCTCCCCCATCTTCCGAATTTAGATATGAAAGGTTTCCGTTGTGTGCTTTAATAATTTTATCAGCTATGTTTAATCCCACACCATAATTGTTGCCTTCTTTAAATGATTTATATTTATTTAAAATCTGATCTTTTATATCTTCTGATATTCCTTTTCCTGAATCCTTAAATTCAATTTTTAATTTTCTATCATCAATAAAAGAGGTTATATAAACAGCTCCTTTCTCGGGCTGCGCATCACAAGAATTTTTAATAATTTGATAGCATACAACCATAAATTGTTCGGGGTTAATTTTTACTTTAACATCTGATTCTATTTTTTTAAATAGTTCAATGTTTCTTGACTCAGAATACTCTGCAAGTAATCCAAGAATATTATTCATTGTTTCTTTGAATGAATAAATTTTTAATTTTAATTCTGCTTTTTGATCATTAAATGTTGAAAGATTATCATTTAATGCGTCCACAAAATTTGTTTGTTTTATTATCAGTTGTAAAACCTGTTTTATTTCTTCTGGTAATTTGTCCTTAGATAAAATCTTTGCATAATTCTTTATTGTCAATAAAGGGTTTTTTATATCGTCGTAAATATATTTTGATACTCGTGAAAGAGATTCATCTTTAGTGTTAGAAATAATACTATTAATGTTTTCGCAGTTTTTTAATGATAATATAATGCTCTTTGAAAACAACTTTATAACTTCAATATCAATTTCAGTAAAATTTTCTTCTTTACTGTTTATTAACTCCAATATTGCTATAATATTATCTTCTTCGTCAGCGATTGGTGCAACTAATAAATTTTTTGTTTTATAATTAAAAACTTCATTATAAATAGGATTAAATCTATTATCGGCAATAACATCATCAATTATTGCAATTTTATTTCTTAATGCACAAATACCGACGATACTATTATTCAGAGGTATTTTTAGATCAATAAATTTATCACCATTCTCTTTTATTTTAGCTTCTACCATTTTGTCAATTTCATTTACAAAAAATAAAATACACCTGTCTGCACCAACTAGTTCTTTAGTATTCTTTGTTATTTCCTGAGTCAAATTATTAATATTGGTACTGTTAAAAAGAGAAAGTCCACTTTCAATTATTTGTAAATATTTTTCCTTACTAATTTTTTCACCATCTTCTTCCGGTTTGATTTCCACTGTTTGTTCTTGTGTTTGTATTTCTTCCGTTTCTGTTTTTATTTTTTCAGGAGGTAATGTGTCATCGGTTTTAACTTCTTTAGTCTGGGTAGTTTTTAAGTCAATTTTATCTTCTTTAACCTCTTTGGTAATATTATTCTCTTCTGTTATAATATTAATACTTGGATATGTTTCAAGTTTTTTCTTTTCGGCATCTTCAACAATTATATTTTCTTTTATAGCGGCATCAGTCTTAAAGATGTTTTCAATAGTAATATCTTCTAATTTAATATTATCTGTAACAGACTTGGTGATTGGTTTTTCAGGATGCGTTTTTATTGCCTTGTTATAATTTATTTTTTCTACAGTATTTTTGCTTTCTTCGGTTATTTCTTTAAGGGTTTTACCCTCAGTTGCAATAGTAACCATTTCAAGATTATCTCTAATAATCTTATTTTCAGAAATTAGTTTTTGTAGCTCTCTTAAAGAAATCTGATATAATTGACAATCAGATTCTGCAACACATGAGGATATTCTGGGTTTGTTTTCAAGCAGTTCTTTTTCACCAAAAAATTCATTTTTATATTTATGTATAACTTTTGGTGAAAATGGAGGGTTAGGTATCTTAAGTTTTACTTCCCCTTCCAATATTAAATATAATAAATCACTTTTATCATTTTTTTTAAATACTACAGCGCCTTCATTAAGGGTAATAATATTATTTGATGAAAAATTAAACTTAACTTTTTTTTCTTCTATATTAGAAAAAAGTTTGTTTATATAAATATCGGTTTGTTTTTTGGTGCTAAACATAAGATTAGCTTATATTGAAAATTGATTTACAAAATTTATGGAATAATGAACTCTAATCAAATAACAAAAGGTATAAAACATATTTACAATAATGATATTAAAATTGCAAGAATTATAGACTTAACTGAAAAATGCAATTTAAAACCCCACAGCAAGTATTATTATTCATTATTGAAAGCAATTGTTGGCCAACAACTTTCGGTTAAAGCTGCAACATCAATAAATAAAAAGTTTTTCCTCTATTTTAATGGTAAACCTTTACCGCAAAGTATTTTAGGAAAAAGTGACCTGACTTTAAGAAATCTTGGCCTTTCTTGGGCAAAAGTAAAATATGTTAAAGATCTCTCACAAAAAGTAATTAATAAAGAAATATCATTTAGAAATTTAAATAAAAAAACAGATCAAGAAATTATTGATGAGCTTATAAAAGTAAAAGGTATAGGAATTTGGACTGCGAATATGTTTTTAATGTTTACTTTGTGCCGTTTAAATGTGTTGCCTGTTAATGATCTTGGTATTAGAAATGCTGTTAAAAAACTTTATTGCTTAAAAAAACTGCCTAACGAAAAACGAATTATTTCTATTTCTAAAAAATATGGCTGGGAACCTTACTGCTCAATTGCAAGTTGGTATTTATGGGCAAGTCTTGATACTCAAATAATAAACTTTGTATTGTGAATCCAATTTTATTCAAAAGCATCAGATGAACGAAAAAGATCTTGTAGAAAAAGCAAAAAAAGGCAACAAACAAGCTTTAGCTGAGTTAGTTAAATCTCACGAAATGACTGTCTATAATTTTGCTTTTAAAATATGCAGAAATAAAGATCAGGCAGAAAATATTAT
>PFVA01000079.1 GCA_002790365.1 Ignavibacteriales bacterium CG_4_9_14_3_um_filter_30_11 | reverse complement strand
TTTATTTACTTACAAATTGTCTGCCCAGAGGGCAGATTTTCCAATGGAAAATCTGGGTTAATTAGATTCCGGTTCTACACTTCGTTTGACCGGAATGACAAGATTTATAACCTTGACACAGTTCTTTCCTTCAATTTCTTCCCTTTATTACCTGTACAGGTAAAAATTACCTGTTAAATATTTTTAAAAACCTAAAAAAGAGAGATTAAATTAAGTTTTGTATTTGGTATAGAGATTGCAGAGTATAGGACAGTTATTGTCTCATAAACTAAAAAAAGTATTGAGTTTAAAAATTTGAAAATTTGTTTTACATAATTAAATAAGGAGTTATTATGAAATCCACAATACTTAGTTTTTTTATAGCAGTAGGTCTGTTTTTTGCCGGTTGTTCAGATCAAGCTTCTATAAACGGGCCTACAAACCAAGACTTGCAGCCTTCAAGCAACTTAATAGGTCTTGGTACAAATGGATTGCAAAAGGCCATTACCATTTCAAAGACAATTAATGGAGATGTTGGTGGACAGATTGATATTGTAGGATCTTTTGGTTCTGGTCTAGGGGCTATCCAAGTAAACGGAACTTTAACTGTTCCTGCTGGAGCATATTCCGGAGATCAAACTATTTCAGTTAATATGAACGGACATTATGCTGTTGTAGATTTCGGCCCAAGTCCTTTTACATTTGATATACCGTTAAACTTTTCAATGGAAATAACAAATGTTATATTATCGGGAAATATTAGTGCAATACATTTTATATATATAGCTGATGATGGTACAACAGCTCCTGTGGAATTACAGGGCGAAACTGTAGCTAACAAAGAAGGTAGAACATTATCAGTAACTGGAGCACAGCTTCCTCATTTTTCAAGATACGGTTGGGCTAAGTAATTAACAAGAAATTTTTATTAATGAAAAACAATTCTAATTGAAGTGATTTATAATGAATGAAGAAAAAAAGATATTGTTTAAAAAACTCTCTGAATTTTTTGGGAAAAAAGAATTTGGAGAGTTTCAAGATCTTTTACTAAAAAAATATTATTCAAACAAACAAGAAGTTTCTTCATCAAATTTAACGGATGACAAACAGCTTAAAGTTGACATCAACTCTTCGTTAGCGGTTTATTCAAATATTGATTTGTTAATTACCTTTGCTTCTAAAAGACTTACATATAATAAACTTTCAAAACTATTATTATTTATTGGAGAAGATCTAACCCAAAAGGGCTCACTTGTTTCAGCATCTAAAGTATTTTCACATCTATTAAATTTATCACAAAATAAATCCGGTAGGAATAGAACAATGGCTTGGGCATTATACGGAATAGGTGATATTTACAGCAGGCAGGCGTTTTGGGATAAAAGCATTACATTATTGAATAAAGCTAAATTAAAATTTAAAAGTTTTAATGACAGCAACGGTATTGCAAAATGTGAAAATATTCTTGGGACAATTAAGGTGGAATTAGGTGAACTCACTTCAGCTAAAAAGCATTTTGAAACAGCTCTTTCTTTATTGAATTATAAAAAATCTGATACACTAAGAGGTATGCTCGAATCTAATATTGGAATTCTTGAAAATATACAAGGAAATTTAGATCAGGCATATATTCACTTTCAAAGAGCTATATATCAATTTGAAGAAGAAGAAAATGATCAGAGGCTTTCAGAAGTACACCATAATTTGGGAATGATTTGTCTTGCAAAAGGGAATTATAAATCCGGTTTAAAAGAATTTGACAGAGCATTTATGCACGCCAACAAAGCAGAGATATGGCAGATAATGTGTATATCCTGTGCAAACAAAGCTTACATTTATTGCAAATTAAAAGATTATTTAACGGCTAATGTTTTTGCTCTTAAAGCAATGGAGATTGCTTATAAAATTAATGACCGTCTTGCAATTGCTGATATTTATAAAATTAGAGGAATAATAGAAAAGAATAAAAAAAACTACTCCTTATCAGAAAATTATTTTAATACCAGCCTAAGAATAAATAACGAACTTGAAAACATTTTGAACCAAGCAGAAACATTATATGAGATGGGTTTTTTATATAAACAAATGAGGGACTTTAAACAGAGTAAATTTTGTTTTAATAAGGCACTCAAAAAGTACAAATATTTGAAAATTGAAAAAATGGTTCAAGAAGTTACAGAAGAATTAAAAATTTGATATTTTAAGGTGGTTTGGTAGGAGATAAAACCACCTTTTAGCCTTCCAATAAATTTAACCCAAAAAATTCATTGGAAATGAATTTTTTTTCCGA
>PFVA01000167.1 GCA_002790365.1 Ignavibacteriales bacterium CG_4_9_14_3_um_filter_30_11 | reverse complement strand
TACTGAAAAATATTTTATCATAATTATATAGTACACCATGAATAAATCAGAAAAAATTTTTGAACTTGCAAAAAAATATGAATCTTATACAGCAACAAATCTCTCTAAGCTAATTCAACTTAAATCATTAAGTATGGGCGAAAAGGAAGTTGCATCTCTTATAAAACAGATGATGGAAAATGCCGGTTTTGATGAAGTGAAGATTGATGGTTTGGGAAATGTGATAGGAAGGATTGGTAATGGTAAAAAGGTAATTGCTTTAGACGGACACATTGATACTGTTGATTTGGGAAATTTAGATGCCTGGAGTTTTGATCCACTTGGTGGTGAAATTAAAGATGGGTTTGTTCACGGAAGAGGCAGTGTTGATCAAACAGGAGGGCCGGCTGCTTTTATTACGGCCGGGAAAATTTTAAAAGAAATTGGTTTAGAAAATGATATTACAGTTTATTTTGTTGCTTCTGTAATGGAAGAAGACTGTGACGGTTTATGCTGGAAATATATTGTTGAAGAAGATAAAATTAGACCTGATTGTGTAGTAGTTACAGAACCAACTAACTTAAATATTTATCGCGGACATAGAGGCAGAATGGAAATTGAAGTTTCTTTTTATGGACTTTCTGCGCACGGTTCTGCTCCTGAAAGAGGGAAAAATGCAATCTACATGGCATCAAAAGCAGCATTAGAAATTGAAAAGTTAAATGAAAAATTAATTGGAGATCCATTTCTTGGTAAAGGCTCAGTAACAATATCAGAGATTGTTTCCTCAAGCCCATCTCTTTGCGCTGTTTCTGATTTCTGTAAGTTCCATCTTGATAGAAGATTAACAAAAAGTGAAAATAAAGAATTAGCTTTAAAACAAGTTGAAGAAATTGTAAAAGGAATGAATACTAAAGTTGAGTTATTAAATTATAAAGAAATAGCTTACACGGGATTGGAATATGGAATGGAAAAATATTTTCCAACCTGGGTAATTGATGAAGATCATCATGTTATTCAAAATGGCGTAAAGTCTTTTACAGATTTGTTTGGTAGTAAACCTAAAATAGACAAATGGACATTTTCAACAAACGGGGTTACAATAAACGGAGTTTATGGAATACCGGTTATAGGTTTTGGTCCGGGTAATGAAATTATGGCACACGCACCTGATGAAAAAGTTCCAATTGAACACCTTGTAAAAGCTTCTGCATTTTATGCTTACTATTGCTATATTTTTTAAATACTAATTATTGAGGTTCTTAATATGTCATCTGATTTTAAAGGAAAACATTTACTTACTTGTGAAGATTGGTCAAAGCAAGAACTTGATACAGTTTTTAATACTGCATCTGACTTAAAACAAAAATTTGCAAATGAAACACCCACAAGATATTTACAAGATAAAACTTTGTTCATGATATTTTTTGAACAATCAACCAGAACGCGAAATTCTATGGAAGCAGGTATGACCCAATTGGGTGGGCATGCACACGATCTTACCGCTGATAAAATGCAGCTTTCTCACGGTGAAACACCAAAAGATACTGCTATTATACTTTCTAGAATGGGTCACGGAATTGCATCAAGAAATTGTTTTTATGGAATTGGAAATAAATATTTAAGTGAAATTGCAAAAAATTCAACAAAACCTGTTATGTCATTACAAGATGATATTTATCATCCGTTTCAAGGTTTGGCAGATTTGATGACAATATTTGAGCATTTGGGAAAAAATACTAATGGGTTAAAAGTTACAGTTTCATGGGCTTATGCCGATACTCACTCAAAACCACTTTCAGTTCCACAAACACAAATTTTACTTTTTCCTCGTTTCGGCATTGATGTAACAGTTGCTCATCCAAAAGAATTTCCGTTAAGTAAAAACATTGTAGAAAAAGCAAAGAAAAATGCTGAAGATGGAGGAGGAAGTTTAAAGTTTACAAACAATATGGATGAAGCTTTTGAAGGTGCACAAATAGTTATTCCTAAAAATTGGGGTGGATTTGGATATTACGATATAAATGATTATCTGCAAAATGAAGAGGAAAGCAAAAAAGAAATGAAAGCAAATTTAGAAAAATATAAAAGCTGGATTTGTGATGACAAGAAAATAAAACTTGCAGATAAAAATGTCAAACTTATGCATGCTTTACCTGCTGATAGGGGAAATGAAGTTACTGATGAAATTTTAGACGATCCAAATATATCAATAGTTTTTGATGAAGCCGAAAACAGACTGCATACAGCAAAATCAATTATGTCTTTAACAATGTAATCTTTTAGTGAAAAAAGACTTTAAATATAAATGTGATAATTGCGGAAAAATTTATAGTATAAAAATAGATTTGATGCTTTGTCCGGTGTGCAGAGAGGAAAATATTGAAGGTAAACCTCTAAAAGGAATTCTGAAAGTTCAATTACCTAAAGAATTGAAAAATTCTTTATCACGAAAAAAGAAAATAAACATATTTGATTATCTGCCGATAGAAGAAAAATATTTTCCACCTATCAATGTTGGTAACACCCCACTAATCGAAGCAAAAAATATTCAAAAAGATTTAGATTTTAAAAATATCTACCTAAAATTTGATGGAACAAACCCGACAGGCTCTTTCAAAGACAGAGCATCATATTTAGTTTCTGCTTTTGCAAAAAAAAATAAGGTAAATAAAATTGTTGTTGCTTCAACAGGAAATGCTGCTTCTTCAATGGCAGGTATTGCAGCCGCAGCAAGACAAAAAACATTTATTTTTTTGCCACATACAGCACCAAAGGCAAAGCTGGTTCAATGTCTGCAGTATGGAGCAAAATTAATTCAAATTAAAGGTAGTTATGATAAAGCATTCGATCTGTCCTTAAAATTTTCAGAAAAAACAGGTTATCTAAATCGAAATACAGCTTATAATCCAATGACAATAGAAGGAAAAAAGACCGTATCTTTTGAAATTGTTGAACAGTTGGGAGAAAAGAAAGCAGATTTTGTTTTTTTGCCGGTAGGCGATGGTGTAATTTTAAGCGGAGTAATTAAAGGTTTTACTGATTTAAAGTACTTACAAAGAATAAAAAAAATTCCCAAAATTATAGGAGTGCAATCCAAAAAAAGTTCGTTTATTTATAATGCATTTAAAAACAAAAAATATAATTTTAATTATAAAGCAAATACAATTGCTGATTCAATTTCTGTTGATGTTGCCAGAAATGGTTACATGGCAGTTAAGGATTTAAAATCTATTGACGGTGATATGGTTTTAGTAAGTGATAAGGAAATTTTATCAGCACAACATAAGCTTGCAAAAATCAATGGAGTTTTTTGTGAGCCTTCTTCTGCTGCATCATTTGCCGGATTTTTAAAAATGAAAAAAAATATTTCAAAAAATAAAACAATTGTTCTACTTTTAACAGGTCACGGACTTAAAGACATTGAGGCTGCTTTAAAAGCGGTAAAACTTCCGAAAACTTATAAGGCAGATATTAATTTTATAATGAGGAATTTATATTAAGGAATTTATATGATAGAGTTAAAGATTAATAAAACACAAAGAAAAAATAATATCAAAAGAAGTATTGAAAAAAACATCATTTATCCTACTTATGAACAAATGAAAGATCCTTCAAAAATTCCAATTGAAATTATTGACCGATTAAAGAATGTTGGTTTATGGGATATAAATCCTTTAAATTTATTTAGAATAAGTTGGAAGAATGAGCCTAAAGAATTTGGTGGAGGTTTTTGCGATATAAATTTTATTGAATTACCAAGTGAACTTACTGGAGTAAAAGCTAAAATTGTAGCTTTAACAGGTAAATGGTTTCCGACTGGTGCACACAAAGTTGGTGCTACTTATGGATGTTTAGCTCCATCTCTTGTATCCGGTAATTTTGATTCAACAACTCAAAAAGCTGTATGGCCTTCAACCGGAAATTATTGCAGAGGTGGGGCATTTAATTCTGCGTTATTGGGCTGTGAATCTATTGCAATCTTACCCGAAGAAATGAGCGCTGAAAGATTTGAATGGCTAAAAAATCTAGCCGGTGAAGTTATAGCAACACCGGGATGTGAAAGTAATGTTAAGGAAATTTTTGATAAATGCTGGGAGCTAAAAGCTGCAAGAAGTGACATAAAAATATTTAATCAGTTTGAAGAATTTGGAAATTATCTCTGGCATTATGAAGTAACCGGTAATGCAATAGAAGAAGTATTTACAAAAAATTACAAATCAAAAGGTAATGTTGTGGGTTATATTTCTGCTACAGGTTCCGGGGGAACAATTGCTGCAGGAGATTATCTAAAATTAAAATTTCCACAAATGAAAATCGCTGCATCTGAAGCACTACAATGTCCAACCCTTTTACTGAATGGATATGGCGGACATAGAATTGAAGGAATTGGCGATAAACATGTACCTTGGATTCATAATGTTAGAAATACAGATGCTGTAATTGCTGTTGATGATAATGACTGCATTGAGTTAATAAGGTTATTTAATGAAAACATAGGAAAAGAATATTTAGTTAAAATGGGTTTAAACGAAAAGCTCACTTCAAAACTTAACTTGATTGGTATTTCCGGTGCTGCTAATATTCTTTCTGCTATAAAATTTGCAAAATATTTTGAACTGACAGAAAATGATTTTGTCTTTACTATTCTAACAGATTCTATGGAGCTATATGGTTCAAGATTAAAAGAATTGAATGAAAAGAATGGTAAATTTACTCACGATGATGCAGCAAGAGTATTTAATAAAAATTTAATGGGTACACATACGGCTGATATGCTGGAGTTAAGTTTTATGGATAAGAAGAGAATTCATAATTTAAAATATTTTACCTGGATTGAGCAGCAGCAAAAAGATTTGAATGAATTAAATGCTCAATGGTATGATTATCCCAAATATTGGGAGGAGATAAGAAGTTTGACCCCAAAGATAGATGAACTGATAAAAGAATTTAATAAAGAAGCAGGGTTATTGTAATTTATATTTCTTTAATACCTGATTAATTGAATGTAATAAAAATCAGTTAATTTTATTCATTTTTTCCCAAAGTTTTTTGGAAACTTTTCTGGCTTCTGAATAGATTGAACTAATATCGAAAGGGAACTTTCTGTTTTCATAAACTATGTTCCCATTAATGATCACTGTCTTAACATCTCTGGAAGAAAAACCATATATAAAATGTCCGGCTATGTTTTCATCAACAAAATGAGTTGGAGGCAGGTAATCGTAAATTACCAAATCTGCAATAAATCCTTTTTCAACTTTTCCAAAACTCTTATTAAAATATCTTTGCAGAATAATATTTCCATTATATAAAAATATTATAAAATCATTTGCAGTTAATGTGCCGTGTGAATCATTGTTTTTAAAGAAAGCAAATTTTATTTCTTCAAACATGTTAGTACTTATTCCGTCTGTACCTATTGCGAGATTTTTAATTTTATTCAGCTTTTTCATATAACCAACACCGTTATTCATATTTGAACGAGTATTGTGTACAAGAAACGAATCTCTTTTATTTAAAATCGAAATATCATTATCATTTAAATATACTCCGTGTACAATTATAGATTTATCATTAAGAAGAGAAAAATCATCTAATCTTTGCATTACATCTTTTTTAAAATTATGATGAGAAAAAGTAAGATCTGTTTCATCTTCAGAAACATGAATATGAATACCGCGATTTGAAATCTTTAATGCTTCTCTAATTTGATCTAATGAATTATTACTTAATGTAAATGGAGCGTGGGCGCCAATTGCAGTTTCAATCAAATAACTAGAATTGGAAGAAATTTTTTCTTCATCAATTATTTTAGAAAAATCAATTGATTCTTTTAATCCGCACTTCATTCCTTCCATTCCATTTCTGTCAGTAATTTCATAGGATAAAATTCCTCTTAGTCCAACTTTCTCAAAAGATTTTTTTAATGTTGAGAGAGAACCGGAGATAAATGAAGGTGAAGCGTTGTGATCAACAACTGATGTTGTTCCGGATTTAATTGCTTCGAGAGCTCCGATTAAACCGCTGTAATATAGAGTTTCTTCATCTATTGCTCTGTCGAGTTTCCACCATAAGTTTTTTAGTATATCTAGAAAATTATTGCAGGGTTTAATATCAGCTAAAATTCCCCTTGCAAGAGCAGAATAAAAATGATTGTGAGAACAAACTAATCCGTTTGAGATAAATTTATTTTCTAGATTGATTTCTCTGTCAGCTTTATAATTTTTATCTAGATCTTTTCCGACATCAATAATTAATTTATCTTCAACAACTACATCAACACCATAAGTTATTTTGGGAGGATAAAATTGAATTATATTTGCATTTTTTAGAAGAAGCATATTTATATAATTTTTAAATTAGCCTTCATTATCTTTTTATTTATTTTTTCTTCTCTCTCTTCTTTATAGGTAGTTTATAATATCGTGTTCCATCGTATTGATAAAAAGCATTTGCAACAGCAGCTGCAGTTGGAACTAAACCAATTTCACCGACACCTTTTACACCGTATGGTCCATGAGGATCGGGAACTTCAATTCCTATTACTTCCAATTTTGGAGTTTCTTTTGCTCTTAAAATACCCATCTTTCTTAATTTTGTACTTTGCGGCCTGCTGTTCTCTAATTTAATTTCTTCTGTTAAAGCATAACCTAAACCCATATGAATAGAACCTTCTATTTGTCCTTCGAACAAACCGGGATTTATAATTTTACCTGCGTCGTGAGCAGCAACAACTTTATCAATTTTTCCTTCTTCATTTAAAATTACTACTTGCGTAGCGTAACTGTATGAATAATGAGTAATAATTTCTTCAACATCTTTATCCGGTTTTGTTGTCCAGTTACAAGCCCATTCACCTTTGTAAGTATTACCCATAATTTCTTTTATTGTTTTGGATTTTAGATCTTCTTTTAGTTGAATACAGGCATTTGCAATTGAGTTACCAATAATTGATGTAGCTCTTGAAGCTGTTGTCATTCCGGCTGAAGCATTTGTTGAAGTATCAACGATTACTTCTACTAATTCAGGGTCAATGCCTGTTTCGTGTGCTAAGAATTGTACTGCCATTGTATTTACACCCTGTCCCATTTCAGTCCAACCATGATTAAGAATAATTTTTTTAGGTGAAATTATTTGAATTGTAACCTTGCCTTCATCAGCCATTCCGTTGCCGATACCTGTATTCTTTATTCCACAGGCAATTCCGGCATATTTAGAATTGTGGAATATATCTTTAACGGCTGCAAGAGTTTTTTTAACACCGCTTCCTCTATTTACTATTTGTCCTGTTGATGTTAAATTTCCTTCAACTAAAGCATTGTCATAACGGAATTGCCAGCGATCGAAACCGCCTTTTTCGCATAAGTCATCAATACAACCTTCAATTGCAAATGCAACTTGATTTACTCCAAATCCACGCATTGCACCGCATGGCAAATTGTTAGTATAAACTGCTTTGCTAATTATATCAACATTTGGAATATGATAAGGACCTGTTGCATGTCCGGCTGATCTTTCAAGAACTTTCATTCCAACGGATGCATAAGCCCCAGTGTCACCAATCATACCGGCTTTAAGTACTGTTAATTTTCCATCTTTGTTGCAGCCCAAAGTATAATTCATTTTTATTGGATGCCTTTTAGGATGCATTATTATTGATTCATCTCTGTTTAAAATAACTTTTACAGGTTTTTGTAATGTTAAAGCATAGAGTGCTGCGTGACCCTGGACTGAAAGATCTTCTTTACCTCCAAAGCCACCACCATTTGGGACTAAAATTACTCTAACTTTTTCTTCAGGCAGATTAAGTAAACCTGCAATTTGTTTTCTGTCTTCATAAATACCCTGACCTTGTGAAAATATTTCAACCCCATTGTTTGCAGGAAGAGCAATTGAACATTCAGGTTCCATATAGCCGTGTTCTATCATTTGTGTTTGATATGTACCTTTTGAAATAAAAGCAGAATCTTTAATAGCCTGTTCTACATTACCCCTGTAAATTTTTGTCTCAGAAAGTAAATTACCTTTAGGATGAATTTGAGGACTGTCTTTATCAAGTGACCTTTCAGGATCAGAAAGAGGAGCTAATACTTCATAATCAACATCAATCAATTTTACTGCCTCTCTGGCAATTTTTTTCGTATCAGCAACTACGCCTGCAAGAACATCACCCACATATCTTGTTTCTTCTCCTTCTTTAATCATTAAGGGCCAATCAGAAATTATTAATCCGGTATATCGTGTACCGGGAATATCTTTTGAAGTAAATACTTTTTTTACACCTGGATATTTTTCTGCTTTATCAATGTTTATTGAAATAACTTTTGCACGAGGATGATCACTAAACTTTAGAGCTCCGTAAAGCATATCAGGAAAATTCATATCAGCTACATAATGACTTTTACCCAGCACTAATTGGTCAGCATCATATTTAGGATGTGTTTTTCCGATCTTACCGTTACTTTTTGGTTTGGGAATTTCTTTATTTTCTCTAATTGCTTCAGCAGCATACTCAATTGCATCAATAATTTTTTTATAACCTGTACATCTGCATAAATTTGGTGTTAATGCTTTTTCTATTTCTTCCCTTGATGGCGTAGGTTTATTTTTAATTAGAACATTTGTTTGCATTACAATGCCCGGAATACAAAACCCACACTGCACACCGCATTTTTCTACAAATGCATTTGTAATTACTCTTTGATGATAATCACTTAATCCCTCAGTGGTAGTTACAATTCCATTTTCAACCTTACTCATAGGAATTACACAAGATAAAACACCTTTTCCATTTAGCTCAACTGTACAAGCACCGCAAGCTGCCTGTGGGGCACATCCGTCCTTTGCTGAAGTAATACCTTCCAACTCTCTAAGAAAGGTAAGTAATGGTAATTCAGGATCTCCAGTATAATTTTTATTATTTCCGTTAAGTATAAATTGCATAAATATAATTTACTTAAATAATGGATTATTTTTCAAATTCTGAAATAAAAAAATCATCTCCACAGCGTGATTCAAATTAATCTCTTTTATTTTATCTGATTTAAATTTTATATCAGAAATTGTAAAATCATTATGTTTAATATTAACAACAACCTCATCTGATTCATATATCATTGCTCCATTTGATAAAGTTAAACATTCACTATTGCCGGCTTTTTTAAATTTTAATGAATTGTTTGTTAAATAATATCCCAGCTTTTCACTGTTAAAACTTTCTTCTGTTAAATAAAAATGTGGCTTGGTTTTATATGGAGCTCCATTGGTTGGACAAAAAGTATCGCAGTTACCGCATTCATTACAAAAGTCACCAATATTTAAAATTTGATTACCCTGTTTGACAACAAATGTATCAACTTGTTTGAATGAAAGATTATTTCCATTTTTATTTATCTGCCAAACCGGGAGCTCAGTTTTTTCTACTTCAAATGAAACATTTGAAAAATTTGGACAAACGCCGACACAAATATTACAAACATCTTCACAAAACAGGCATCTTGCAGCTTCTTTTTGCGCTGTTGCTTCATCCAAAACAGGATGAACCATTTCAAAACCATTTCTTTTATCCAGGCTGATTTCAGGCAAATCACCGCCAAACTCTCTGTATGCTTGTATTTTTTGAAATTCTTCAAGCGATAATTTTTTTGTTTGTTCATCAGGGACTATTTTCAAAACTTTTTTTGAACGATTAATTATTTCTTCGGCAACTTTTTTACCATCACCCATTGCATTAATTAATGAGTCTGCACCTCTTAAAACATCACCCCCTGCAAACACATTAGGTATTTGTGTTTCAAAAGTCTTCTGATTTATTTTTATTGATTTTTCATCTATAAAATCATAAGAAATATCCTGACCGATAGCTGTAATAATTGTATCAAAAGTTAAATCAAATTCTGTATTATCAACCGGAATAGGTCTTCCTCTTCCACTTTCATCTTTTTCACCTAACTCCATTTTAATGCATTTAAGATTTAGATTACCATCGTTGCGACTAATAGATAATGGTGCTGTTAATTCTAACAATTCTATTCCTTCATCTATTACAACTTTAATTTCATCATCACCTACGGGCATTTCTTTTTTTGTGCGGCGGTATATCATTGTAATTTTTCCACCGCTGTCTTTTATTCTGTTAGCTGTGCGGGCAGCATCAACAGCAGATAAACCAGCTCCAATAATTCCAATATTTTTTCCAACCTTAATATTTTTTCCGCTTCTTACATTAGACAAAAAACTTAGTTGATTAAAAACTTTATCTAAATCTTCACCAGGTATTTCTAACTTTTTACTTAAACTTGCGCCTATACCAATAAAAATAAAATCGTTTTTTTGTTTTAGTTCAGAAAAAAAATCATTATCAACTTTTTTATTATAATGTAATGAAACTCCAATTTGTTCAATCAACCTAATGTCATCTTTTATTTGTTTGTCTGTTAAACGAAAAATTGGAATGAAGCCTGATACCATTCCACCCGCAAAAGAAATACTTTCATAAATATTTACTTTAAATCCTTCAAGAGCTAAAAAATATGCACAAGTTAATCCGGCTGGTCCCGCACCAATTATTGCAACTTTAAATCCATTTTTTTTATTTGGAATTAAATTTAAACTATCTTCATATTTTTCGGATACAAATCTTTTTATTCCTCGAATAAGCAAGGGGTTATCATAATTTATTCTTGTACATTTACTCTGACAGAGATGATCGCAAACATTTCCTGTAATATTTGGAAGTGGATTATCTTTTAAAATAACTTTAAATGCTTTTTCATAATCACCGTTTGAAGTATGATACATATACTCCGGAACATTTTGTTCAATTGCACAAGTTTTTATGCATGGAGCTTTAATGCAGTCATAGTCGGTTAACTCTCGCTGTGTTTTAATATTTTCATAAGGGAAATTACTTTTATGATAGGTTTTATTTTCAAGAACCGATTCTGCATATTTATTTAAGTTGTTCAAACTTGCTGAGATAAATGAAGAATTATTTTGATCATTTGCTTTTATAAACTCTTCAATACTTTTTGCACCATTAGCAATAATGTTTTTTTTCAATTTTTCTAAATATTGAATCAGTCTTAAATAACCTCCGGGCTTAAGGAGATCGGAACAAACAGTAATTGGAGTGAGATTACAGGCAAGTGTTTCTGTTACATTAAAAGCATCGACACCTGCGGAAAAAGTTAGGTCGAGCTTGCCTTTAAAATCTGTTTGCAGTTTTGAAGCAAGATTTATACTTAAAGGATGAAGTGCCCTTCCGCTTGTGTAAACCATTTTTTCTTTTTTAGGAAGCCAA
>PFVA01000241.1:2153-2337 GCA_002790365.1 Ignavibacteriales bacterium CG_4_9_14_3_um_filter_30_11 | reverse complement strand
AAGGTCCTCCTCCAACAGGAGAAACAATTAGATATAATGTAAAAGTTTGGAGCAATGTTGGTATGACAACTCTGGCTGCTTCAGTGACTGGTGAAACATTATCATCACAAAATTGGACTGTAACAACAGCTCTTACACCGGGTGAATATTGGTGGCAAGTAGAAACTGTAAACACAACAGCGAC
>PFVA01000241.1:0-2143 GCA_002790365.1 Ignavibacteriales bacterium CG_4_9_14_3_um_filter_30_11 | reverse complement strand
GGTTATCTTCCGGCATCCGGTTCTGATGCAAATAAATTTGTAGTAGCTGCAACAGCAAGCGGAGCTGGAGTTGCACCAACACCACTATGGCCAACAGGTAATGCTGTTGTTGGAACACTTACACCAACTCTTTCTTGGATTGCAAACGGAGTAGTACCATCTGGTGCAACATATGATTTAGAATTAAAACCAACATCACTAGCATTTAACGGAACTGGTTTAGTGACAGGAATATCAACAAATAGTACAACTACAGTTACATTAGCGCCGGGGACAGCATATCGCTGGAGAGTTAGAATAACTCACGCTTCTCTAGTTCCAGATCCATCAGCTTGGTCAGTAGAGGCATTATTTACAACCTCTGCAACAGCTGCACCTCCACCTCCAATGGTAGGAGATCCTATAAATGGAGTGATGGTACCTAGCACTACACCGGAGATATCATGGTTCTTACTATCTGCACCAAGAAAAGCTCTTAAGTATAGACTTCAGATTGCTGATGATTTGGCAATGAACAATATTGCTGTAGAACTTGATGATATAGATGCATTCTCTACAGTTGTAAATACACTAAAAGGTGGAACTACATACTATTGGAGAGTACAGTCAAAAGATGAGAATGGTGTTTACTCAGCACATTCAAATGTTGGCAGATTCTCTACAATGAGTATTACTGGAATTGAAGATCTAAATATTATTCCAGCAGAGTTCCAAGTAAGTCAGAATTATCCAAATCCTTTTAATCCAACTACTACAATTAGGTTTGCTCTGCCGGAGGCATCATTTGTAACTTTAAGGATCTACAATATACTTGGTCAAGAAGTAAAAACTCTTATAAATGAACAGAAAAGCGCCGGTACATTTAATGTACAGTGGAAAGGAGATAATGACTTCGGGCAGAAAGTTGCAAGCGGCACTTATATATATAGAGTGCTAGCCGGTGCGAATATATTTACAAAGAAAATGATCTTACTAAAATAATTAAAGATAAACCTTTGGCTGTCACGGAAAGTCCGTGACAGCTTATAATAAAAATATTAATGAAGAAGTGAGAAAATTATGACATTAGTAAGTATAATAATAACAACAGCTACAATATTTATCTCTGGGATGGTTATCTTTTTTGGTGTTGGCTATGTAGCTTACAGAGGGAACAAGAAGAAGAACTATTACGAAGTAAAGTAAAAAAGCTATTACTCAATAAAAGAAATTTAAATTGTTGTTGAAGCACGCCCTCTGCTAATACAACATATATCAGAGCCGTATATATTAATTTATGTACGGCTTTTTTTATTATTTGTCATCGCGAGCGAGTGAAATGAGCGTGGCGATCGCATTTGTAGAAATTAAAATAGCAGATTGCTTCGTAATCCGTTAGCAAATGGATTCCTCGTAATGACAGTAGTATTGCATTGTCATCTCCTCCGAAGTATTCCCTTCGGGAGATTCTGACGAACCATGAACTTGTCGAAGTGTGTCGGGGGGAGAAATCTTTCCTAAAAAGTAATTAAAAAGATATCTCCTCATCCGTCAAAAGCCGGATTTATTGATATGACAATTCACATTTTTATATATTGCATTTATGATAAATAAAATCAATACCTTAATTATTTTAATAATTTTTACATCAATTAGTTTTCCACAGAACAAAACGATTGAAAAAGATTCTAGCTTATACTTGCAAAACCCAAATTATTTTATTCAAACTGAATTATATAATGTATATAGAATGAAACATGCTAAGATTGTTATGCTTGGTAATTCAATAACCCACGGTGCAAACTGGAATGAATTATTAAACAGAAATGATGTTGTTGAAATGGGGATAAGTGGAGATTATACATCAGGATATTTAATGAGGCTTGAATATGTTTATAAATTAAAACCTGATGTATGCTTTATTATGGGTGGTATTAATGATTTATATTATGGAAAGAAAGTAAATGAAGTTTTTCAAAATATAGTTAGAATTACTGATTCCTTAAAATTTCATAATATTAAAATAGTTCTACAATCTGCCTTGTTTGTAAAAAATGGGTCACCTTTTTTGGAAACAATAAATGAAAGGGTAGATTCATTAAATATCTATTTGAAAAAATATGCATCTGAAAATAATATTATCCCAAAAAATTCATTGGAAATG
>PFVA01000227.1 GCA_002790365.1 Ignavibacteriales bacterium CG_4_9_14_3_um_filter_30_11 | reverse complement strand
TGCTCTACCATTGAGCTATCGCGGAATAAATTTTTCAAAAAAAGAATAATAAAGTTACATAGCAGGCAAATTTTTGTCAAGATATTTTCAATAATAATTTTACAATTTATTTCTCTCTCGACTCAATCAATCTTCTGGTTGCAGCTACAAAAAAACCTAATACCATTACAACAACTCCAATCCAAACCAAATTTATAAAAGGTTTAATACTGGCTTCAATAGAAAGTGTTTCTACCGGTGTTTTTACAACATTAGGATTATTATTATCCAAATTAGCTATAACTAAATCAACTTTGCCTGAAGCTGCTAAATTTTCTAAAGTTACTTTTATATTTAACTTGTCTGATTCAAATGAGGTAAAAGATCTTTGCCCGTTTTTATTTATTAAAAATAATTCAAAAGGAATTTTTAATTTATCTTTTTCTGCAACTAAGGTAACTCCAATTTTAAAATCTTTACCTGACATCATTGCTTCTCTTGTTTCTTGAGGAAAATCAAAAGACTCAAAAGTTAAGTTTATATTATTAAACGCAACTGATTTACCTTTATCTATAGATATATGCTGACCATGATCATTATTTGTTTGTGAATCATCAAAACCTAAAGGGGAAATGTAAAGGTCTCTTGTAGGTCCAACAACTATTGATGGTACTCTCATTATACTATTTGTATAATCACTAACATACATTACAGGTTCTGCCTTATAAAAAACATCACCCTTGTTAATATCTAAATTGAATGCATATTTTGTATTATTATCAATCGGTTTAAAACCGGTAAACAACATTTTATATCCTAATACATCTGTCGGAATCCCTTTAACCAGATCAGCATCTTGTTTAACCGAATAACCTGCTGAACCTATAACTCCTAAAATAAAAAGTGCAATTCCTATGTGAGATACATAAGCACCAAACATCTTTTTATTACCTTTTACAATTTTAATTGCAATTTCTAAGTTTACAAAAAGTAAAAATGAAGATGAGAATGACAAGATAATGAGCATAATATCATAAACACCACCTAATACAATAATTAATATTGTAAGGAATAATGAAGCCAATAATGAGAATAATCCTTTTTTAACAACATCGTTCCAATTAGATTTTTTCCATTTGATAAGCATGCTTAATCCATTTAACAGTCCTATTATAATTGCCAAAGGTAAATGCATTTGTACATAAAAAGTAGTTTCAACAGATTGACCAAATATTGGAGCAGAAGTACCAACTATAACTATTATTGCAGATGCAACCATAACAATAGCAGCAGTAAAAAGGGCTAATTCTCTGGAGAGTATATTTTCATCTTGCACATCAAATTTTGATAATGATTTCCAGCGATAAACAACAGCACCAAAACCCAATACAATAAATGAAAGAATAAAAATTAATAAGAATAAATAAATAAGTGCACCTGGATTGACAAATGAATGAACGGAAGCATCACCCAATACACCACTTCTTGTTAAAAATGTAGAGTATAAAACCAACACATAAATAAATATACATAAAATAAGATTTGTTTTTAAAAATCTCCCCACTCCACCTTTTGACTGGCTTTTTCTCTGAACTAACATAGTATGTATTACTGCTATACTAACAAGCCAGGGAATTAAACTGGAATTCTCAACAGGGTCCCATGCCCAATATCCACCCCATCCCAACATTTCATAAGCCCAATAACCGCCAAGCATAATTGCAAGTCCTAAGATTCCAGCACCAGCTAATACCCAAGGAAATGCTTGTTTAATCCATTTTGTATAATCGTTTTTCATTAATGCTGCTAATGCAAAAGCAAAAGGAACTGTTGATAAAGAAAAACCTATAAATAACATTGGAGGATGAATCTGCATCCAGAAATTCATTAACTGAGGATTAAGTCCTTTACCATTAATAACAAATTGACTTACTGTAACACCCATTGAGTTTAAGATGTTTCTAAGTTCACTTGTCATTTTAATAAATTGTTGCCCGGTTGAATTATCGCTAAAGACAAAATTGCCTAATTGTGGTAAACCTACAAAAGAAGGGTTAATATATTTTAGATCTATAAAAACCGGTTCTGCCCAAATGTATGCAAAAGGATTTTTAAACCAAGGTGAAACCATAACTAAAAGAAAAACAAGTGCAAGAGAAAATACAGCCATTACTCTTGGTTCTAAATCATCTCTTTTGGAAGAATAATTTTGTAACATTACTCCTATTATAGTAGTGAACAAAATCCAAAGCATAAAACTGCCTTCTTGTCCTCCCCAAAATGTAGAAAACAAGAAACCTAAGGGCAGATCGTTACTTGAATAGCTAAATACATATTCATATTCATAGGAGTGAGT
>PFVA01000061.1 GCA_002790365.1 Ignavibacteriales bacterium CG_4_9_14_3_um_filter_30_11 | reverse complement strand
CAGTAATTCCATCAGAATATAATACAAGAATATCTCCTTCCGTAAAATTAATATTATCCACTTTATATTTTGCATTAGGTACAGGGCCAAAAACAGGACCAGTAGGCATAAGTTTAATAATTTCATTTGAATTTTTCTTTAAGAAAAATGGTGGATTATGACCTGCACTTGAATAAAGGAAAAGACCACAATTATCCGTAGATAATTCTCCATAAAAGAAAGTTGCAAATTTATCATCGTCAAAAATTTTATTGATTTGTTTATTCATTCTTCTCATTAAAGGGGCAATTTTAATTTCAAAATTGCTCGCCATTCTTAATGCACCGGATATATACATTGCTTCAGCTGCAGCACCAATGCCTTTGCTTGCTGCATCTCCAAGAGCAACTCCCAGTCTATCATTATCATCACCAACTTCCAAATAATCAAAGAAATCTCCACCAACTATCTCTGCAGGTTTTGTCAAACCAAAAAGGTCATAATCGTGAAAATTGTATTCATGTTCGGGAAGTATACTTCTTTGAATTTCTCTTGCTTTATCAATTCCGGCTCTAAAAAAATCAGCTTTTTTTGATGTATGGAGTTGTTTCAGTTTTGATGTAAGTGTAGTTGCAATAATGCTTAGATTAAACATTATTTGTTCATTTAAATTCTCATTATTTATTGCAAGAATATATTCGTAATATTTTTTATCGTTTAACTTTATTTTATTGCCAATGCCGGATGCTGAATATTTAACTATTCCTTTCGCTCTTAATATTTCATTTGTCTCATCGCCCAATATAGTTCTATTCTCACTTATCAAATCGAAGATTGGATATTCTGAAACTTTTAATTTAAAATTATTTTTTATTTCATCTACATTACCTATCTGATAGAGTAATTTATATTCTTCTGAGTTTTTATCTAATTTCCAAATTCTTCCACCGGTAATGTTTACATTTTCATTATCTACTATTCTATCTAGAACTTTGGTCAGCATTTTTTTTTCTGAATTGAATTCTTTAGATGCAATTATCTCAACCATTTTCTGTAATTTTTTCTGCTCCATAAATTATAATTCCATTTTGCTTTCTCTTATTTTAAATTTTTTCTTGAACCTGGTTTTACTAATTCTAATCCTTCCTTGCACAAAGGACAATATTCTTTTAAATATGAAATTACTTCCATTTTTACTGTACTGTGTTGCGGATATCCAAATTTTACTTTACCGAAACTTCTGTCAACAATGAAACCTACACCAACTATATTTGCTTTTTTTTGTTTTGCTAATTCTATAACTTCAAATACAGAACCACCGGTTGTAACTACATCTTCGCAGATCAAAACTTTTTCACCCTCTTTTAAATCAAATCCCCTTCTTAAAGACATAGTGTTATTTTCTCTTTCTGCAAAAATAAATTTTTTGCCTAACTGCCTTGCAACCTCCTGCCCAACTACAATACCACCAATGGCTGGACAAATAACAGTATCTATTTCATAATCTTTAAAAAAATCAGATATATTTTTACAAATAGCTTCGTTGTAATTTGGATACTGCAAAACTTTTGCGCATTGAAAATATTTATTACTGTGTCTGCCTGAAGTTAATAGAAAATGTCCGCTCAACAATGCTTTTGTTTTATTAAAAAGTTCAAGCACATCATTTTCAGTTAAGTTCATCTAAAAATTCCTCCATTTCTTTAGCTGCATGAGTATCTCCATTAATTCTTGCAATATTAATACCTTCGGAATATATATCTTTTGCTTTTGAAATGTCATTCATTTCTTCTTTTAATAATGCATATTGCATATAAGCCGGAACATAATTTGAATCTTTACCTAAAAGAATTTTAAAATAATCCTCAGCTTCTGCATATTTTTTTCTCGACTTATACTCAAGGGCTATCCCATAAATTAAAAATGAATCATTAGGATCTTTTTTAAATAATTTTAATAATCCATTCAATCTGTCGTTCATTTATTTAAGTTCCTCAATCTTTTTAGCAAGTTCAAAATCTTTCTCTGTAATTCCACCTTTATCGTGTGTAGATATAGTAATCTTTAATTTATTCCAAGAATGCATAAATAGATTGGGGTGATGATTCATTGCTTCTGCTGATCTACCAATTTTATTTACAAAATAAAGTACTTCATTAAAATCTTTTAAAACAAATTCTTTAGTAATGCTTTTGTTTACATACATCCAGTCTGTCATACTTGAAAGATTAGATTTTATTTCTTGCTCGCTTAGTACAGACATAACATCTCCTTTAATCGAAAAAAATAAATAAACCCAAAAAATTCATTGGAAATGAATTTTTTGCCGAAGGCCGCTATATA
>PFVA01000112.1 GCA_002790365.1 Ignavibacteriales bacterium CG_4_9_14_3_um_filter_30_11 | reverse complement strand
AAGTAGATTTGCCGGCATTTGGAAATCCGACAAGTCCAACATCAGCTATTAGTTTTAATTCCAAAATAATTTTTTTACTTTCGCCTACTTTCCCTGGTAAAGCTTTTCTTGGTGCTTGGTTTGTTGATGTTGCAAAATTACTATTGCCTTTCCCCCCTTTTCCTCCCTTGGCTATAACAAATTCAGATTGATCAGACTTCAAATCATAAATAATTTTTTTAGTTTCCTGATCTTTTATTATTGTTCCAACCGGTACATTTATAATTAAGTCACTTCCATATTTCCCATCTTTAAGAGAACTTCCACCGGGATCACCATTTTCTGCTTTAAATTTTTTTTTGTGCTTAAAATCTATGAGCGTTGTAAGATTGTGATGCGCTTTTATAATCACACTTCCCCCAAATCCTCCGTTCCCACCGGATGGGCCACCTTTTGGAACATATTTTTCTCTTCTAAAAGCTACCACTCCGTTACCGCCATTGCCTGCAGTAACTTCTATTTCAGCATAGTCTATAAACATAATGGTTATTGGTTAAAATAATTTGTTATTGCAGTAGTAAGTGTTGATGCATCTTTTGTGTACATATTTACCCTGTAGGAAATAAATAACCCCTTAATTATTTCTTTAGCCTCTTCAAGTGTATTACATTCAGATACTCTTTCTATAGTTGTTGCAAAATCTTCTTGATCTTCGTTAAAAACATTACTCACAATTTTTTCAATTTCTTTATCTGTTAAATATTGAAATATATCTTTATTACGAAGTGGTTTTGTTTCAGTAATATTTTCAATTTCTTCTTCAGATATGGTTTCTTCAGGAATGCCTTCAACAAAATTATTATCTGCTATTAATTCTTCTTCATTATCAATAATTGATGACTCAATATTTTCATCTAAAGTAGATATTCCTTCTTTAGATATAAAATCAGTTTCTGTGCTTAGCTCATTATCTTCAGCTAGAGCTTTTAACTCTTCATCAAATAGGGTAAGTAATTCATCATCATTATCAATTTTGAAAATATCTTTTTTGGGAATTACTTTCTCTTCAATAGCTTTATTTAATTCTACAAATTTTTCTTCTTCTATTTTTTCAGTTTCGTCAGCCTCAGGGTTTGTGTCATCTAAAGTTTTTTGATCATTATATTCTTGTTCATTTACTAATTCATCTTTTTCTCTAATTTCAGTTTTTTCGATTTCTGCAATATTTTTTTCTGGTTCTATATTTACTTCAGTTTCTCTGCTTTCAACTAAGTTATTTTCTTCGAATAATATTTTTTTGATTTCTTCAGTATTTGCATTTATTCCTGTGCCAAATGTATATGTCTTTTTAAATCTAAGTAAAGGATCTAATAATTCTTTTTCCTTTAAAAATATTTCTACATAATCTGTATTAATGTTTATTTTATTTTTATTTCCTATACTATAAAAATCTAAAATAGTAGCTATAGTGTTATTAATATATGACTTATAATTATTTTTAATAATTGCTGTGTCTATATTCGAAATGATTTCTTCAAATTTTGCTCTTGAAATTTCTTTCAGCTTTTTCTTAATAATATACTCGGCAATTATGTTTCTTAAATATTCGTGGTAATAAATGTAGTCCAATATTAATAGTACTTCTTCACTTTCTTTTGATTCAGATTCATTAAAAACTAATTTCAATAATGACCATTTTGGTCTGACAATAAAATTAGCATTAAATGAAACGGCTTGAAGAGTAAGTTGTTTAATGTCCTCAAATGATATGGCTTTGAATTTTTTTAATTCATTGTTTATACTTTTTAATATTTTAACTACATTTGGTTGAGAATAATCAAAAATGGAAGAAGAAAGTAGCTTCCCACGGTCTTCAAAAATCAGATAACTTAATTCAGCCGAAATATATTTTGTAATTGAAGGATGAATATTTACTGAAAGGATGTCTTCAAAAGTAAAATAAGAACCTAAAGATTTAATCTTCTCTAAACTGTAATCAGTAATAAATTTAATTTCTTTTTCGAACATTCTAAATGCCTAGATCATTAATAGAACAAAAATAAAAAAATCCCGATTAAATAATAACCGGGATTTAATATAAAAAGATTTAATAATACTTATTCGTCAGTTCCGGTTTTTAAATTTGCCATAAAATAATCACGATTCATTCTTGCAATATTTAACACTGAAATACCTTTTGGGCATTCAGCTTCACAGGCATAAGTATTTGTGCAGCTTCCAAAGAGATTTTCGTCCATTACTTTTACCATTGCCTGCACTCTTTTATATCTTTCGGGTTGACCTTGAGGTAAAAGCGCAAACTGAGATACTTTTGCTCCAACAAATAACATAGCCGATGAATTTTTACAAGCAGCAACACAAGCACCGCAGCCTATACATTCAGCAGCATCAA
>PFVA01000202.1 GCA_002790365.1 Ignavibacteriales bacterium CG_4_9_14_3_um_filter_30_11 | reverse complement strand
CCCGCTATATAAAATGTTTTATAAAAACATTTTATGAGCGGCCTTCGGCAAAAAATTCATTTCCAATGAATTTTTTGGGATAAATATTACTTGGTTTTAGAGTTTTAAAAAATTGAAATGAAATCTAAAAATCTTTTGTTTAAATAATAAGATTAAGTCCTTTTACTTTCCTTTTTGCAATAATCTGTTTTTCACATTTTATAATAAAAAACCACCTGTCTAAAAATAAATTTTCTTAAATTTAAGTTTAATTAAAAATTTTTGAGGTGAAAATGAAAAATTTGCAAAAATATATACTACCCCTGCTAATAGTGGTAGTAATCGGGATGGTGTATTTGTTTTATTTTAAGACAGACAACAAACTTGGATCATTCTCAGCTTTTGATACAAACAATAGTGCGGTTAAAGACATAAAAGTTAAAGTTCTTATAGAAAGAGGAATTAGCAATAACTCCTTTTATGTTTCTGATAATGATGGTACAATTGTTTTAGTGCAGGCAGATAAAATTCCTGATGGAATAAACAATTCAAATACAGTAATATTAAGGGGACACTTAAATAAAGAATCATTCCATGCACATGATGTACTGTTAAATTAAGTGTAATGAGTAAGTTTGAATTAGTTTCAAATTATAAACCAACCGGTGATCAGCCGAAAGCTATTGATGCTTTAGTCAATGGTTTAAATAAAGGTGAAAAACACCAAACACTTTTGGGAGTAACCGGCAGCGGAAAAACTTTTACTATTTCTAATGTAATAAAAGAAGTCAATAAACCTACGCTTGTTGTTTCACACAACAAGACGCTTGCCGCTCAATTATATTCTGAGTTTAAAAGTTTCTTTCCCAAAAATTCTTGCGAGTTTTTTATAAGTTATTATGATTACTATCAGCCTGAAGCTTATGTAGTTGCAAGCGATCTTTATATTGAAAAAGATTTTTCTATTAACGAAGAAATTGACAGACTAAGATTAAAAGCCACAACATCATTAATAGAAGGAAGAAGAGATGTAATTGTTGTTGCAAGCGTAAGCTGTATTTATGGTATTGGTGATCCTAAAGGTTATGCCAGTCAAATTATGTTTGTAAAAAAAGGCGACATAATTAATAGAAAGAAATTCCTCCGTCAATTAATTGATATTCATTTTATTAGAAATGATCTGGATTTCAGCAGAGGGTCATTTAGAGTTAGAGGAGATGTAATAGAAATAATTCCGGCATATCAATATGAGGAAGCTTTGCGAATTGAATTTTGGGATAATGAAATTGAAAAATTATCTATTATTGATTCTAAAACAGGCGAAGAACTTCGACAAGTTGAATCTTCTGCAATTTATCCGGCAAAATATTTTGTAACAGAAAAGCCAAAAGTACAAAAAGCAATAATAAGTATAGAAGAGGAGTTAAGAGAAAGACTAAAATATTTGCGAAATGAAGAAAAATATTTAGAAGCTCAAAGACTAGAGCAAAGAACTTTGTTTGATATTGAAATGATGAAAGAGATAGGTTATTGTTCCGGCATAGAAAATTATTCCAGGCATCTTGAAGAAAGACAACCTGGACAAAGACCATTTAATTTGATTGACTATTTCCCGGATGACTTTTTACTTGTAATTGATGAATCACATGTTTCAGTATCTCAAATAAAAGCAATGTATAACGGGGACAGATCTAGAAAAGAAACCTTGGTTGAACACGGTTTCAGACTTCCTTCTGCGCTCGATAACAGACCTATGAAATTTGAAGAGTTTGAGAAAATGGTTAATCAGGTAATTTATGTTAGTGCAACACCTGCTGATTATGAACTTGAACATTGCGGAGGCGTTGTTGTAGAACAAATAATAAGACCCACCGGATTGCTTGACCCTGCTATAGAAGTAAGACCTATAAAAGGACAAATTGACGATTTAATTGGTGAAATTAGAATCAGAGTTGAAAAAAGGGAAAGAATCCTTGTTACAACATTGACAAAAAAAATGTCAGAAGATCTTGCTGATTATTTGGATAAAATTGGAATATTAGTTCGATATATTCACAGTGATATTGATGCTCTTGAAAGAGTTGAAATATTAAGAGATCTTCGCATGGGTCAATTTGATGTGCTCGTTGGAGTAAATCTTTTAAGAGAAGGTTTGGATTTACCTGAAGTTTCTCTGGTTGCAATAATTGATGCTGATAAAGAAGGATTTTTAAGGAGTGAAAGATCTTTAATGCAGACTGCAGGGAGGACAGCAAGAAATGTTAACGGTATTGTAATAATGTATGCCGATAAGATTACAAATTCAATGAAGAAAACTATAGACGAAACTAACCGAAGAAGAGTGTTGCAAAAAAAATATAATGAAGAAAATAATATCACCCCAGAAACCATTTATAAAAGTATGGAAGAAATACTTTCCTCTACCTCTATTGCAGATATGAAAAAGAAAGAGAAGGTGGAAACTTATTCTTTTTCAAAAGTTGCAGAGCCTATTTTAAAATATATGGATGATGATCAGAAAAAAGATTTAATAGAACAACTAACACAGCAAATGAAAGAAGCAGCAAAAGATCTGGAATTTGAAAGAGCCGCAAGTCTAAGAGATGAAGTTGACAAACTTAAAAAAACATTAAAGAATTGAATTGCAAATGTAGATTAACGAATAATAATTTTAGAAGTACTTCATCATTCAAAATTAAATCATAATTCATAATTCAGATTGGTAGTTTCCTCAGCATAATCATCCGGTGTTTCACAAACCCTTACTTTTAATCCTGTTACATTTTTAGGAAGCGAAGCTTTACTAATTTCTTTAATTAAATATCTTGTTATGTTTTCAACTGTTGAATCAAAATCAACAATCATTTTTTTTGAATTTAATTTTTCCAAAAAATCTAAAACAAGATTGTCTTTTTTATTTACCATAAAAGAATGATCAAGTTTTTCAACAATAGGTTCTATAATTTCTTTAACTATATAATAGTCAATTATCATTCCGTTTTTGTCTAGCTCACCTTCAAATTCAACCATCATTTTATATGAATGTCCGTGTATGTTTTTGCATTTACCAAAATGATCGGGAAGTCTGTGTCCCATTTCCCATCTAAACTCTTTTGCTATTTTCATTAAACACCTTTTGTTTTAGGATCCCAAATATATTTATGTGCTTGTAATTGAAATCTAACTTTTAAATTATCATGTAAAATCCAGTTTACTAATTTTTCAGGTTTTAGTTCATTAAAAACATTTGAAAATAAAATTTCGTGTTTATCTATCATACTATATTTTTTTATAGTTTTTTTGCACCAATTATAATCTTCTTTATTTCCAACAACAAATTTTAACTCATCAGTATTTTTCA
>PFVA01000036.1 GCA_002790365.1 Ignavibacteriales bacterium CG_4_9_14_3_um_filter_30_11 | reverse complement strand
AATATTGTATGCTTCAATTAAAGGAATTTCGAAATAATTTTTAGAGCCTGTATTTCTTTCAACAAACATGTAATATGGAATACATCCTAATGCAACTTGTTCTTTCCACATTTTTTCCCAGATAATAGGATAGTCATTTATGTTTTTAAGCAATGGAGACTGGGTGCGAATTTGTGTACCAGTTGAGAGTATTCTAGAAATCGCTTCTTTTACTATTTCTGTGGAAAGTTCAACATGATGGCTGAAATTTGCCATAATGCTTATATTTTTACCGTAACTTTTAACTTGTTTAAATAAATCGAGTATCTCATCTGCATCACTATCTGTTACAAATCTGTAAGGCCAATATGATAAAGATTTGGTTCCTATTCTGATTGATTTAATATGGCAGTACTCAGGATTTAATAAAGGCAAAATATATTTCTTCAAATTACCTATGCTCATTATCATTGGATCGCCGCCTGTAAAAAGCACATCGGTTATTTCTTTGTGCAGTAAAATATAACTTAAAAAATCATTTTTATTACAAGTTGAAAATTTTACATTATCAGATTTAACAAACTGTGACCATCTAAAACAAAAAGTACAGTATGCATGACAAGTTTGTCCAGTAGACGGAAATACTAAAACAGTTTCATTGTATTTATGTTGAATTCCAGGTGCTGGTTTATTGTTAATTTTGGGTATATTTAAAACTGACTGACCTGCAGGATTAGGATTCAATTCATTTCTAATATGGCTAGCGGTATCTTGTATTTCTTGAGGATTGTTATTAATAACAGCATTAACCATTTGATCAAAATGGTTATTTCTAAGCATTCCCTTTTGCATAAAATTTAATTGGTATATAGGGTCATCTGGAATATTATCCCAATTAATTAATTCTTCTAAAACATAATTATTAGTTCTAAAGGGTAAAACATTGGATATAACTTTTAATGCAAAAAGTTCATTTTTGCTCAAAATTTTAATTTGTGATATAGAATCAATATTATGTAAACTATATATTTTTAGATCTTTGGGGGTAATCATACTTAATAAATCCTTAATAATTAGCTTTGGTTTGATTATTTGCTTGATTTACTCTCTTGACAAATCAAACCCAGAATGCAGGTAAAATAGTATTTATAAACAAAATACAAAAAAAATATTATTTGTCAAGTCTGTGAAGTTGATTTAAAGGTAGGAAATAAAAAAAAGCGGCCTTAACCGCTTATTTAAGTTCAGTTACTTTGCTGATATCGCTGATTTTAACAAACTTTTCGTTAAACTTAATTGTGCCCTTATCAGATTTAATACTTTTAATTAATTTAACTGTAACACCGTCTGCTTTTTGTTTTACCTTTGATTTATCAGCAAAGGATTGTTGTTTAGCCATTTAAAATTCTCCGTTATAATTTAGTGGACAAATATATGAATTATAAAATATTAATAAAAGCCGATAAGCTTGTTTTTAGTAGATTTTGATTAAAAAACTAATCAATTCTTTCCATAAGTTCGGAATGATTCAGATCATATTTCTCAGCTTTTATGAGGTATTTTGTGTAGGGATGTGTAGGATTTTCTAAAATTTCATTGGTTTTGCCTATTTCTACAATTTTACCTTTGTATATAATTATTACTCGTTCACATAAGTTTCGTAATGCGTTTAGATCGTGAGAAATACAAATTAAAGTAACATTAAACTTTTTATTTATGTTTTTGGAAAGTTCTACTAGTGTAATTTTAGATTCAAAATCTTGTGCAGAAAAAGGTTCATCTAAAATTAATAATTCAGGTTGAACTGCAAGAAGCCTTGCTAAAGCAGCTCTTTGCTGTTGACCTCCACTTAGATTAGAGCCAATATTTTCCCAATATTTTTTTTGAAAATTAACAGATGAAAAAATTCTTTCTTTTTCTGATTCTATATTCCCGGGTAAATCTTTTCTAAGCTTAATAGCTTCTTCAATAATATCTTCAATTTTTCTAAAAGGGTTTAATATTTGTCCGGTATTCTGAAATAATATTTGGACTGAGTTAGAATTGTTTGTCAAATTAAAATTAATACTTCCTGCCGTTGGTTTTATTACACCTGCTATCAATTTTGCCAATGTTGTTTTTCCGCTTCCGGACTCTCCGGCAATACCAATAATCTCACCTTCATTTACTTCAAAAGAAATATTATTAAGTATAGTTTTTTCTTTGGTTTTAAAAAGATCAGTCTCTTTAACTTTAAAGCATAAATTATTTATTGATAATATTTTTGACATTAGTTATTAAACAATAATAATTCAGAATTGTATTTATTAAAAAAGTCTACTGTCTTATAAAATGGTGATAAAGTTAAATCTTTAAGCATTGCAATTTCATCACTTATTTTTTGAGCAAATAAAATATCCTGTGTTACTAGTAACACAGAATTACCTTCTTCTGTGACAAAGTCTTTTAATTTTAATAGCATCAAGTTGGCTATAGCTGAGTCAATCCCTGAGGTTGGTTCATCTAAAATCAATAATTCTGGTTTGGTTAGTAATGCTAACACTAAGCTAATTCTCTGTGCCATCCCACCGCTTACTTCATAAGGATACACTTTAAATAATTTTTCTTTACCGGGCAAAATAAAATATTCTAAAAGATCACTTATTTCATTTTCATCTTTACAAAATTTATTAAAGTAGTAACCAAATTGCTTTAAGTAATCAAAACTATTTATTGCATCTTGAAAAATATATTTTATATCACTTGCTCTTATTTTAAGTAATTCCTCATAATTAATTTTATAAATATCTTTTCCATTGCAAATCACTTCAGCATTTAAACTATAAATGTCCGTATCCAACAATTTTGTGATTGATTTAATTAAAGTAGATTTACCTGTTCCGTTTTTACCGAGGATGGTAAAGATTTTGTTTTCAGTAAGATTAAATTTGATATTCTTAAGCAATAAAATAGTATCTGTGTGTTTTTTAATGCTTATATCTTTAATATCAATCTTTAGCATTTGTACTTTTTGTTTTTGTATTTATTCAGTAAAATAATAAATTAAGTACAATTATATGAATATTTATAAATTACCGATTAAAATATGATGAAAAAATTATTCATAACCTCATTGTTGTATTTAATAGTTGTCTTTCTACCATCTTGCTCAAAAAAATCTGATCGGATTTCTAATCAAGTTGTAATTGGCATTGATTCTGATGTTGAATCACTCAATCCTTTATTTTCATTTAGCGGTTATGAAAATAATATAGGCGAGCTTCTTTATTTAAAACTTGTTCAGAGCGATTGGGATGAAGATAATGGGTCTTTAGTTTATTCACCTATGCTTGCCAAAAGTTGGGAATGGAATAAGGATTCGACCTCCGTTACTTTTTATTTAAGAAATGATGTAATTTGGTCTGATAGCCAACAGGTTACTGCTGAAGATGTGGTTTTTTCATTTGATATTTACTCTGATGAAAATATTGAAAGCAAATTGTATGATACTTTTAATAATTTTGATTTAGATAATACAAAACATATCCAAATTAAAAAATCATTTGAGATAATTAACTCGTACACTTTAAAAATAAACTTTAAAAAGAATTCCATTCCGTCACTGATGGATATAGACCTTCCTGTAATACCAAAACATGTATATGATAAACTTGATAGAAAAAAATTCGCTATGCTTGAGAAAGATATTGCACCAGTGACTAATGGTCCATTTATTCTTAAATCTTGGGATAAAAATCAGGCAATTGTTTTATCGGCCAATAAAAATTCTTTTCTATATGATTCTACTCACATTGAAAAAATAATATTTAAAGTCGTTCCGGATTATACCTCAAGATTAACACAGTTAAAAAAAGGTGAAATTGATTTTATGGAAGATATAAGAACCGATGATATTCCTTCATTGAAACAATTAGATTTTTTACAGCTTTCACCCCTGCCTGCAAGAGAGTATGATTATATTGGGTGGAATAATATTGATCCTGAAATATTTACTAAATCAAATAAAATTAAACCCAACAAATATTTTGGTGATCCTCTTGTTCGTAAAGCCTTAACTTTTGCTGTTAATAGACATGAAATAATTGATGAATATTTGGGAGATTTTGGACAAGTAGCATTTGGTCCTGTTTCACCTATTTTTAAGTCTTCATTAGCCGATATCAATCCACTCGAATATAATCTTGATTCTGCAAAATATTATTTGAGTAAAGCAGGGTGGGAAGACTCAGACAAAGATGGAGTACTTAATAAAAACGGATTAAAATTTTCATTTCCTTTCTATATTACTAACGGAAATCCAAGAAGGGAATTTGCTTCTACTTTACTTAAGAACAGTTTAAAATCTATTGGTATAAGCATAGAAGTAAAAAAAATAGATCTTCAGGTGTTAATGCCAAAATTATTTGCAAAAGAAATTGATGCATGGATGCTTGGCTGGGTTGTTGGTATGCCGCTGGATATGTATATATTCTGGCACTCAAGTTCAGATGCTAGTCAGCTTAATTTTGCCAGTTACAATAATAAAACTGTAGATAAATATTTAGAACAGTATAAAAGCACTAAATCAGAAAAATTAAAAGACGAATTAGCAAAAAAAATACAAACATTAATAAACAACGATCAACCGGTTACTTTTCTTTATTGGATTCGAAATCTAGTTGCTTATAACAAACGCATACAAAATTTAAAAATTACTCCGCTAGAACCCATTCACTACAGTTGGAATTGGACTGTTAACAATTAAATTGAAAAATGAATAAAGAAATAATTTTATCTTTATCTAAAAGATTTGTTACATCATTAGTAGTACTTCTATTGATGTTAAGTTTTTTATTTGTATTGCTTAGGTATTCTCCCGGTGATCCTACTCAAAAATTTGTTTCTGCAAAATTAAGTCCAAACCTTGCTTCAAAAGTTAAAGAATCATTTGGATTGGATAAGCCTGTATTAACTCAATACAAAAATTTTATGATAAACCTTACAACCGGTGATTTAGGAGTTTCATACACTTATAGGGAATCAGTAATTTCTGTCATTGGAAAATATCTTCCATTTACAATTATTTTCTCATTGTTAAGTTTTCTTATTCAAATATTACTTGGTTATTATCTGGCTTTATATTCTATTAAAAGAAAAAGGAGTTGGATAGATAAAGTAATTCAGAAAATTAGTTTATCAGTATATGCAGTTCCTTCCTTTGTAATAGGTGTTTTGCTTATTTATGTTTTTTCATGGAAAATTAATTTATTTCCTTCCTCGGGATTAACTTCATTTAATAGTCAACCTACATCCTTTATTTCTCAACTTGGTGATTATTCAATTCATATGGTACTCCCTCTAATTACACTTTCATTGGGAGGAATAACTGTTTTTTATAAATACTTGCGCGATAATTTAGATGAAACTTACAATTCTCATTTTGTAATGAATCTTAGAAGCTATGGAATCTCTGAAAAAGAATTAATTAAAAAACATATAATTCCCAATTCCATTGGTCCAATGATTTCTGTAGCCGGAATTGAATTAGGAATTTTATTAAGTGGTGCATTAATAACCGAAGTTATTTTTGGTTTACCCGGAATGGGAAGATTAGCAATAACAGCTATCTTAAGCAGGGATTATCCTTTAATAATCGGCTGTACATTTATATCAGGAGTGTTGATTATTCTAAGCAACCTTTTGGCCGATTTTATTAGAGCAAAAATAGATAGAAGAATTTTAATAGGAATGATAAATTGATGAAAATAAAAATTTGGCATTTTATCATATTTGTTTTAGCGGTGATTATTTTAATTAATATAGAATTACTTGTTAATTTATTTGTGATGATTTTTCAATCTGTTGTACTGTTATTTACTAATTATGATCAGATCATATTACAATTAGATTTTTTATTTATTGATTACACAATTTCAACGATTTTTGTTTTTCTACTTCCAATTATTATTCTTGCTTATTATGGAAGAATAAAAATTTTCCAAAGTAAATTAAACTTTTTTTCTGCGGTTGTTATTCTACTTCTTTGTTTTACTATTTTTGCACCATTAACAGTTTCTACAGATCCAAACTTCCAAAAAGATTTGATGGTCACCAAATTATTACCTCCATTTAGTACTGTGCAAAAATTATTTTTAAAACAAGATGTTAAAATTCCAAAAAATAGTTTGGATGAATTTCTAATGACAAGAAATCTGGTAATTAAAAAATCTTACAGTGATGACTTTATATATGCAGAGAATGTTAATTTTGATTTGAACATTGTTACTTATACACAAAAAGATAAAGAGATAAAAACAGAGACAGAAAAACTGTTAATGATAAATAATAACCCTGTAATTGAAAGTAAGCTTTTCCTTCTTGGAACAGATGAATACGGTAGAGATATTTTATCAAGACTTATTTACGGAACCAGATTGAGCTTGTTCATCGGTCTTGGAGCAGTTCTTGTTTCATTTTTAATAGGAATTTTTTTAGGGTTTGCTGCAGGTTATTCTGGTGGATTTCTTGATTCAATTTTAAATAGATTTACAGAAATGTTTTTAGCATTTCCTATTCTCTTTTTAATTATTTTCATAATAGCGATGTTCGATAGTTCAATTTTATCAATTATTTTTGTGCTTGGTATTTCAGGCTGGATGAGTTTGTTCAAAATTGTTAGAGCAGAAGTAATTAAATTAAAAACGAAAGACTATTTTATTACTGCAAAACTCCTTGGTCTTTCAAATTATAAATTGCTAGCTAAAGAAGTTTTACCAAATATAATTTCACCTGTAATTGTTAATTTGGTTTTTTTGTACGGCAATGTAATTTTAGCTGAAGCTGCTCTTAGTTTCTTAGGCCTTGGATCAGGCAGTAATTATCCATCTTGGGGGGGAATGATTCAAGCAGGTCAAAGTTATATCACAATTGCATGGTGGATGATATTATTTCCTGGTATTATGTTATTTGTTTCTTTGCTAACTGCCAATGAGTTAGGTAGAAAAATTGAAAAACATTTTAATAGTAGAATTCAATTATGATAAATGAAAGATATATAATTAATAAAATTCTTGGGGAAGGAAGAAGCAAGGTCTTTTTGTGTCAAGATATTGATTTTCCAGAGAAGAATGTTGCCCTAAAAGTTTTACCATTTAATGTATCTGAAGAAGAATTAATAACATTTAGAAAAGAATATTTTACACTTCAAAAATTACAACATCCAAATATTATTACTGCAATTGAATTGGGAACTATTGTCTCAGATAATTCAAAAGAATCTCAAGTTGAGGTTGGATCAAAATTTATAACTCTAGAGGTTTTTGAAGGAAAAGAATTATTAAATTATAAAAATTGCAGAGATGAAAATATTCTTAAAGATATTCTTATTCAAATAAGTTCTGTCCTTTATTATCTGCACCAATCAAATTATATCTATTATGATTTGAAACCTGAAAATATTTTAGTAGCCGAAAAAGATAACAAACCCATAATCAAATTAATTGATTTAGGTTTTGCAAGGCATGCAATTGATGATAAAATTCCGGGAATAACCGGAACCATGCAATACATAGCGCCTGAGTTGCTAAAAAAAGAAGACTATGATCATAGAATTGATCTCTACTCTCTGGGTATGCTTTTATATAGAATAATTTATGATGCCTTTCCTTTTGAAACTGATGATCAAATTAAAATATTAAAAGCACAAATTGAAAATGAATTTGAATATCCTGAAAGTAATTTTTCTGAAGAGTTTATCAATATTGTAAAAAAATTATTAATTAAAGACGCTGAATTGAGGTATCAAAGTTGTCTTGAATTACTTTCTGACCTTGGTGTTAAGTTCGAAAATGAAATTACTAATCAGTGGATGCCTGCTAAAGTTTCTACTGACAGAAAAGACGCCATTGCCATATTAAAAAAATATTTGGATGATAATAAAAGTAACGAGATTTTTTCAATTAGAGGCACTAATGGTTCTGGTAAATCAACAGTTGCTGAAGAAATTTATTCTACAATTCCTGGCACAATAATAATTAGAAATAATAAAAATTTAAACAATACTGACTTTATTAAATTTATTGTAAAGCAAATAATTTATAATGATCATGTTTATTCAAGACTTAATAATGTTATTTGTGAAAAAGTTGAACAATTATTTAAAGAATTACCGGAAAATTTAATAGATGAATTAAAAATAATTTTTACAAACATTGCAACTAATTGCAAGTTCTCTTTAATTCTTGACGACTTTAATAGATATGATACTTTTACTTACGATACATTAATTATACTTTTGCCCATTTTACAAGTTAACAAAGTAAAAGTAATTCTAACTGAAGATTCTGATAAAAGAGATGTAAGTCACAAAGTGTACAACCTTCGAACAATAAATCTTTCTCCACTTACAGAGCAACAATTAGAACAGATGATAAACAGAAGTCTAAATAAATCTTTTCCGAAAAAAGAGATAAAAAATTTAATTATGCTTCATGCTGATCTTTTACCGGGAGGGATTAGAACTTCTATCAAAGATATGCTTTTGCTTAATATTCTTAGTTATAATAAAGATGGTGTAAACTTAAATAAAGATGAACAATCTATTGAACTATTAAAAAGTTCACAGGAAGAAATATATAAAATCAGATTGAAGTCATTAAATGAAAAAGAACTTGAATTTATTCAATTATTTTCTGCAATTGATATAAATCTTGGTGTTAATTCTTTATCAATGTTAGCAGGATCCAATCTTGGTGAAACAGATAAATTATTACTTGAACTGCAGAAAAAAGAAATTATTAAGCAATACTCAATCAGTGGTATGGTACAATTTTCATCTGACGGACTAAAGTCTTATGTATATTCTTTATTTGAAAATAAAGAAGAATATCATTTAAAACTTGCTGTAAATATTGAAAGTACCTTGAAAGATTTTAATAAAAATGAATTAGCAAGACAATATGAACTAGCAAAGGAAGATGAAAAAAGTTACACATTATTAATGGAAGTTGCTGATGATGCGGAAAAAATATCAGCTTTTTCTTATGAAAAACAAATTTTAGAACATTTACTTATACTAGAATTAAAAGAAGAAAAATTAAACATCATCAAATATAAATTGGCAATATTATTAGATAAGTTGGGTGAATATAAACACTCCTTAGATTTTATGAATAATATTAATTATGAATTGCTTAACTCAGAGGAGGTAATAGAATTGCAAATTGCAAAAGGTCATGCATTAATAGAAACAGATGATTTGGAAAATGGGAAAAAACTACTGGAAGGTCTTTTAAGCAATATAAATAACACAGAAAAAAAATATTCTGTACTTTCAGAAATTGCAAGAGCAGATCTGGACCTAGGTAATTTTGATGATGTTACAACAATTTGTTCTGATGTAATAACCGATATTAAAACTTTACCTAAAGAAAAGGGTAGAGCAAATGCAACGCTTGCTTTAAAAGAGATTTATAAAAATAACGATTTTGACAAAGCTCTGGAATTATTCTTAAAAGCTGAAGAAATATTTCAGCAGGCAGATCTAAAAGTTATGATGACTAGAATGGGGAATAATATTGGAAATATTTATAATATTAAAAATGATTACCCAAACGCTGAACTCTATTGGAATAAAGCTGTTGAGATGAACAAGTCAATCGGCAACTTGGAAAATGAAGCTTTGTTAACAATGAATTTAGGCATCTATCATTTTGAACAATTTAATCTTCAAAAAAGTATTGACCTTTACAATAGAGCATATTCAATATTTCAAAGCATTGGCGATGTTCAAAACCAAGGTATACTAAAATCAAATTTGGGTGAGAATTATATATTTATCTGTGAGTATCAAAAAGCACTTGAGGAGTTGGAATTATCTAAATCAATTCTTTCAGAAAGTAAAAATGAAAATGAATTAGTTTCAACGCTTTTTCTGATTGCGCAACTTTATCACATAATTGGAGATAAAGTTAAACTTAATTCTGTTATTAAAGAATTTGAGAAATATTCAGAAAAAAAATCAATAAGTGAACAAAACAAAAATAATTTTAATTACTTAAAAGTAATTATGAAAATAAATACGATAGATATGACATCAACTATTTCTGAATTAAATAAAATTAAAGAAATATTCTTATCAAACGAAGATTCATATCATTTCTTCCAAGTTGTTGAAACTATTACCTGTGCTTATTTAAATAACTCAAAATTTAATGAAGCTATTGCTGAACTTGAGAAAGATGACCTAAAGAAATTGTGTTCAAAAAACAAGTATTATAACGCAAGAAGAGATATCTTATATGCAGATTTAGCCCAAATGAATACAGAATTAAAATTAAATTCAGCTATTGAATATTTTGAAAAAGCTTACGATTTTATTGAAGATTTTAATATTATAGAACTTACCTGGAATGTGCTTTATAAAATAGCTGATTTCTATTTTGCAAGAGGGAATAAATTGAAAGCAAAAGAATTTGCTAATTACACAAAAGCAACAATAGAGCATATTGCTGAAAAAATTACAGATGCTAACTTATTGCAAAATTATTTGACAGAAGAATCAAGGCAAAAAGCATTAATATCTATTGGTGAAATAATTAAAAACTAAATGCTATCAAATGATATAAATATTAATGTCTATTCAGATTCAAATGACTTATCATCAGTAAATTTGGTTATTAACCAGCTAAAGATTAACTACCAAAATATCCAGGTTAAATATCCCTTAAAATTTGAAAACAATGAAAACGACATAATTATTATTCAAGTTGATACAGTAAGCTCAACATTTGTTAGGGAAGCAGTAAGGTTAAATGAAGACACAATAAATAAATTAATCTTTGTAGTAAAAAAAAATGATGCTGTATTAATTAGTTCATTAGTTAAGTTGGGTTTCCATTCAATTTTTGTAATTCCTTTTGAACTTCCAAAACTAAGCGCTCATCTTTCTGATATTATTAATGATAGATCAAATTCTATAAATGAAGATAATCTAGAAAAAGAGGGTGAAAGCAAATATTTAATTTCAGAATTATTAGGCAGCTCAAAATCATTTAAAAATGTTATTGAAATTCTTAAAAAGATATCCCACAAATCTGATGTTTATGTGATGATATTGGGAGAGACGGGCACAGGTAAAAGTTTAATTGCAAGAACCATTCACGAAAACAGTACCAAGAATAAATATCCTTTTATTGATATTGTCTGCAGCGCAATTCCTGAATCTTTAATGGAATCAGAATTATTTGGATACGAAGCCGGTGCTTTTACACAAGCTGAAAGCAGAAAATACGGCTTGCTTGAGTTAGCGGAAAAGGGGACGCTTTTTTTAGATGAACTTGGAGATATAAGTTTAAACATACAGGCCAAACTACTTAGATCTATAGAAAAAAAAGTAATTAGAAGATTAGGAGGAGTTAAAGACATTCCAATCTATGCAAGATTTATTTCAGCAACAAACAAAAATCTTGAACTGATGATACAGCAAAATCTTTTTAGAATGGACCTATTCCACAGGCTTAATGTAATTGAAATTACTCT
>PFVA01000192.1 GCA_002790365.1 Ignavibacteriales bacterium CG_4_9_14_3_um_filter_30_11 | reverse complement strand
TTATAAAAACATTTTATATAGCGGCCTTCGGCAAAAAATTCATTTCCAATGAATTTTTTTGGTTAAGAAAACAAAGTCTCTATTTAGTTAAAGAGTTATCATTTTATTTGAATTCAATTCAGGAAACAAAGATGTCATCTTTTCACTGTTCACTTTTTGCGTAAGATGAGTTATTTATTCTTACTTATTTTTCTGTAATATTTTCTGGCTCTTTCTAAGTCTTCGGGTGTATCTACGGAAAGAGTTTCATATTCAGTTACAACAATTTTTATTTTAATTCCGTTTTCAAGCATTCTAAGCTGTTCAAGATTTTCAGCCATCTCCAGATCTGTTTGCTCTAGTTTTGTAAATTTAAATAAAGTGTTTCTGCGGAAGACATAAAGACCGACATGCTTGTACATATCCACTTTATTTATTTTATCAATGACCGATTTACTGTTCCTAACATAAGGAATTGGTGAACGGGAAAAGTAAAGGGCAAAATTTTCATAGTCAAAAACTACTTTAGGTATAGAGCTGGTTTTTAAATCATCGGTATTAGTTATTTTTTTAGCAAGTGTTGAAACATTAATTGTTTTATCAAACAACAAAGGTTCAATTGCTTCGTCAATCATTCTCCCATTTATAAATGGTTCATCGCCTTGTATATTTACAATTATATCAGCTTTAGGTATTTTTTCAATTACAAAAGCAATTCTATCAGAACCTGTCTCAATTGTTTTTGGAGTTAGTATTACATCTTTACAGAATTTTTTTGCTGTTTCTTCAACTTTTGTGTCGTCAACTGCAATAATAATTTTTTCTAAAAATTTTGAATTGGAAGCGCTCTCAAAAGTATGCTGAAGCATAGGTTTACCACCAATATTTGCAAGAGGTTTACCCAATAGTCTTGATGATGCGAAGCGAGCCGGTATAACTCCAATTACCATTTTATTTATTGCTCTTTATTACTTTTGGTACTTTAAAATATTTGCCATCTTCTTTAGGTGCATTTTTTAATGCATCTTCTCTTGAAACAGAATCTTCCAATTCATCTTCTCTAAATACATTATTATTTTCAATCGGATGAGTTAGAGGTTCTACATTTGCAGTATCAAGTTCGTTGAGTTTTTCTATATAATCTAAAATTGAGCTTAATTCTTTTGTATAACTTTCCAATTCTTCATCATTTAATTTTAAACGGGCAAGTTTAGCAATGTGTTTTACTTGTTCTTTAGAGATTGACATATCAGTTTTGATGATTGCTTATTATAATATTTCTGACTATTTCCATTAATTCAATTTGATCTTTTCTGTTTTTAATTTCATTTGTATCAATTGGTTTATCAAAATGAAGATCAATAGTTCCTTTATTTATTCTGAATTTACCTTTGGGCATTATCAATTGCGACTTACTTATAGTAACCGGAATAATAGGATGACCTGAAGTAGCCGCTAAATGAAAAGCACCTCTTTTGAATGGCAATATTTCACCTGTCTTACTTCTGGTTCCTTCAGCAAAAAGTAAAACTGAAATATTTTTTTTATCCATTAATAGTTTTGCACCTTCTAAACTTCTTCTTGCTTTTTCTGCATTCATTCTATCTATTGAGATATAAGGACCAGCCCATAAAGCCCATCCAAATATAGGAATGTTTGATAGTTCTTTTTTATAAAACATAGAGAACTTTTGAGGTATTGAATATTGAAGAGCTGCAATATCAAACTGGCTGCTGTGATTTGATACATATACATAGGTTTTATTTTTATCAATATTCTCAAGTCCGGTTATTTGAAATTTAACTCCTGTAATTTTTAATACACCTGCAGATAGGATTTTATTTAATTTTAGATAAAGAGTAAAACTCCTATCTATAAAAGCAAAAACTAATGCAAAAATTGAAACTAAAATTATATATAGAGCAACTGCAGTTACTTTTAAATAACTTAAAATCATAACTCTATAAACTCAATTCAATTTTCTTTATTCTTCTAGATACAGAGGGATGACTATTAAAATACCATTCAACCAATGGATGGGGATTTTCATCACCTAAATTTTGTTTGTTCAATTTATTCAAAGCATCTGCAAACACTTGTGGTTTTTTAGTAACCAAGATTGAATAATTATCTGCTTCATATTCAAACTTTCTGGATATCATATTTGTAAAGGGTAACTGTATAAGTCCAATTATCATTGCCCAAATAGAAATTAGAGGAAATGCAGCAATTGCAGACCGGTCTTTAAATCCGAAAAGACCTAATGTGTTATCATACAATAAAGAAATCAAAAATAGTGTTAAAAAACTAGAGACAGTTCCAATAATTATATTTTTTAGGATGTGTTTTTTTTTGTAATGACCCAGTTCGTGCGCAATTACAGTTTCAATTTCATCTAAAGAAAAATTGTTTAACAGAGTATCACCAAGGATGATTCTTTTGGATTTTCCTAGACCTGTAAATGCTGCATTAGCTTTTTTTGTGTTTTTACTCATATCAAATGAGTAAACATTTTCTACTTTGATTCCGGCATTAACAGCTAATTTATTTATTCTTAATTTTAATTCTTCGTTTTCAATTGGAATTATTTTATAAAAAAGTGGAAGTATTATAGTGGGAATAATCCTGGCTAAAACAACTGAAACAAGAAAAAGTAAAATTGCAAATGGAAGCCACCAAAAATTTTCATATCTATTTAAAGAATAAAATAGAAATAGAAGAATTGGTATCCCAATTACAAGAGATACAAATAAAGCTTTCGAACCTTCCCAAATCCATTTAATAAATGTCTGGTTTGAAAGATTGTATTTGTGTTCTAAATAAAAATTGCTGTAATAATTTAAAGGGGAAAATATTATGCTGAATGCAATGCCGACTGAAAATATAAACAGCAATAATATGATATAACTATTTGTAAAATAGTTTGACCACAATTCAACAATTTCTCTGCTTAAATTTGAAGAGACCAAAAGAAATAGAAGCGCAAAAGAAAGCAGCCCATTGAAGATACTTATCCCTAATTTTATATTATTATATTTTTTCGAATCCATACTTATAAATATAAAGGTTTAAAACAAGAAACCCGAAGTTGAGAACAACATCGGGTTATATTAATTATTTTAACAACAAAGACTATTTATCTTTTTTAATTTTATCCGGTTTTGGTGTCTCTACTTTGTCATTGTCCTTTAATTTTTGCAAATACTTTTCCGGGTTATTATTAAATTTAACCGCGCATTTTTTACAACAAACCTGATATGTCTTATCTTTGTATTTAACCAGTACACCATCATCATCAATTTCTTCTCCGGAAACCGGACAAACTGTATTCAGTTTTTCAACTTTGGGTTCTGCAGTTTTTGTTACTTTGTCTTTATCTTTTTTTGGTTGTTTTTTAGTCTGTGCATTATTATTTACAGAAAACAATACGACTAAAGAAAAAATTATTGACATTAAAAAAAGCTTTTTCATTATTTACCTATTATTATTTATAGAAATTATATCACTATTAATATAGATGTATTCTTGGTTAAAATTAAATTGTTCCAACATTTGAATCTGTAATCCAACCGACCTTACCATCGTGAAGACGAATTTTTACCCAGTTATTAACTTTATCTTCTAATTTTACTTTAAGCCCTTCATGAACAACAAATGCATCATTACTTTTTTCATCGGGTGAAAGTTTAACTACTACAACATTATTTAAAATGATACCGTTCTTTTCACTTAATTCACGGTTGAGTTTAACGCCGGTAAAAACACTAGAGATAATTAAGAATAAAAAGAATATTAGTCCGGCAAAAAAAGAAATACGCTGAATTTTAGCTTGTCTTACAAGGTAATATAATGCAAAACAAAGCAATAATAATAAAAACAAAATATATGAAAGATATGACCAACCCGATAAATTTAATATTGCTAAAGTCGATTCCCACCATTTAAAAAGAAAAAATTCAGGCAAAGTATCTATCTTATCTATCATTCTGCTATTTGCTATAGTAAGGTTGTAAATTATATCTTCATCATTCGGACTAAGTACAAGTGCTTTATTATAATATAAAATTGCCAATCCAAGTTTGTTCTCACGATAGTATGTATTCCCCAAATTATAAAATAATTCAGTTCCTTCGTATCCTTGATTTACTAACGAACTATATGCTGCTTCTGCCTGTTCATAATTTTTAGCCTGATAAAATTCATTCGCTTTATTTAATATATCTAATATTGCATTTTGGGCAAAAAAATTATCTGCAATGGCTAATAAAAAAATTAAAATGAAATATTTAGATCTTACTTTTATCAATTTAATTACCTGTTAATTTTCTGCGAAAGTTCCCTTTCAATGTTTACAATTATGTTAGTCGATTTTTTGAATAATTCATTCATTTCTTCAATTCCACCTTTTTCTGGTGCAAATCTTATAAACTCACATTTTTCTGTGCAAGCTTTTAACTCACCTATAAGTTCTATATTCACACCCTTATTAATTAATAATTGCTCTGCTTTATCCATTGAAAATTCTGCTTTTGGTAAATGAAGTTTATCTTCAAGATATCCGAATAGAGCAAGTGACAATTCAGAATAAAAAGAATTTTGATCTTTATCGCTCAATAATTTTTTAGCAGTCTTAAGTCTGGTCTTAGCAATTTTTTGTGCCTTATTATATTTTAATAAACGCAGATCACCGGCAAGTTTATTTTGTTTTTTCTGCCAGCTCAAAACTGTTAGAAAAATAATAAATGGAATAATTGTCATTGCCCAAAACTTATATGTAAGAATTACTGTTTCTTGTTTTTTGAATAAGTTGGCAGAAGATGTTTTAATAAACCTGATATCTTCACCTAAAAGTTTTATATCTTCTTTTGTAATTCCGGTTAATGTATTTGAAGTAATATTTTTACCGGGACTTACATTTAAAGTAAAACTATCAGAAGTTAAAGTTCTATATTGTCTCTTATCAGGATCAAAAAATGAAAAGGCAACTGGTTTTATTTCTTTTTTGCCCGGAATTCTTGGAACAATAACATATTCAGCATTTTTTTCACCGGAGATTATATTATTTCTACTAATTCTATCTGTTATTTTAGGATCATATTTATCCAGCCCATTAGGTATTTCCAGTTCTGGAATATTTAATAGTTTTAAATTGCCTGTTCCTTTTATATCAATTTTTATTGTTACGGTTTCGTTTGTTTCTATATCAGTTTTGTTAATTGAAGTACTCATTGTATAATTACCAACAATACCTTTAAATGAAGCAGGTACATTATTATTTGGCAATGGCAGAACTGTAAGTTTTACAGCATTTGATTTTGCAGCATAGTTTATAATTTGTCCCTGGTCAAATGGATCATTAAAAAAATCATCAAAAATATTACCTTTCCTTTGTTGATTTTTAATCCTAATAGGAACATTTAATTCGAACGGAGTAATGGTAAGATTTCCAAATTCAGATGGAAACAAAGCAGCTTTCTTTAAAATTCCAACTTTATATCTTTTGCCCTCAACTTCTTCTGTGGTAAAATTTATATTGTTTGAAGTGTTAAGTTCTTCCGACCAAAATCCTTTGTATTGAGGAAGCTTTGAAATAGACATTTGCGACGCAATGTTCAATCGTGTATAAAGTTTATAAGTAACCGTTACTTGCTCACCCAGATAAACCTTAGTTTTATTTACAAAAGCTTTTACAAAAAGATTTTCTGCAATGTCCTGGTTTGAAATATTAGCCTGATTATTATTTGTCACATTTTTTTTCTGTGTGGAACCTTTAATAATTTCAATATTTATCGGTTTGCTTTTTATTTCTTTTCCTTGGAAATTAACTGATGCAGCAGCTATAGTATATTTGCCCAATCCTTTGGGTCTCAAATAATATGAAAAAGCCAATGAACCCGATACAGCACCATTTATTATTTGAACACTTGTAGATTGATTAGGACCGGATAAAACAAAAAATTTATCAAATGATGGAGGCGTAAAATTTCTTACACTATTGATGTCTGTTCCCTCAAAAGTAAAAGATAATTGGAATTGATCATTCAACCCAACTTTATCACTGCTTATTGATGCAGTTAAAGTTTGTGCAATAACACCAAAGCTACAAAGTAATATAAAAGATATTATTAATTTAATTTTTTTGAACATTCATTTACCAGTCTTTCTCTGTTTTAACAACCTTAGCTTTCATCTTTCTTAATTTTTTCTGTAAATCTTTTTCATTATTCATTAGTGCATTTAATATCTGCTTAGCCTGCTCTTTTGAAATTTTATTTTTTTTATCCTGAGCCGGATTTTGCTTTTGATTGTTTTTGGTATCATTCTTGTCTTTATTCTGTGGATTATCCTGATTTTTATCCTTATCATTTTTGTTCTGATCCTTGTTAGGATCGTTTTTATCTTTATTCTTATCTTTGTTGTTTTTATCCTTGTCCTTCTTATCTTTATCTTTATTTTTATTGTTCTTGTTATCTTTCTTTTGCTGCAATGCATAGGAAAGGTTGTACTTTGTCTGCTCATCATTTGGATTTAACTTTAAAGCATTTTTATAAGCTTCAATACTTTCATCAAATTTATTTTGCTTTAAAAAAGAATTACCAATATTGTGATACACTTTTGACTTAAATTTTTTAACATTACTCAGCAATAATGATTTCTGAAAAGCATCAATCGCTTCATCATATCTTTTATTTTTATAAAAGGCATCTCCAATATTAAAATTTGCTTCTAAATTTTTTGGCTCATTAGTTAAACCCTTTTTAAAATTTACTTCAGCGTCATTGATCTTACCTTTATGGTATAGATCAACTCCATCATTAATTAATGATCTTGTGCTTTGCGCGTAAATAATACCCATTAAAGAAAAAATTGCGAAAATTATAATATTTATTAATGTGTTTTTCATAATTATTATATGCTGATTTTTAATCTCTTACTAAATTCCATAAAGAATTTTGATGATTTACTTGACATAAAAAATTCAATTAATAATAATAAAATAGCCGGTGCCAAAAAATAATAAAACCTGTCTTCGTAATCAGTTACTTTTCTAACTCCAAATTCTGTTTTTTCAATAGATGATAATTCATTATAAATATCATCCAATTCATTTTGACTATTTGAACCCAAAAAATATTTCCCGTTTGCTTTATCGGCAATATCTTTTAAAGTTAATTCATCAAGCTTGGTTAAAACAACCTTGCCTTGATTGTCTTTCTTAAAATCAATTTGATTTCCAGCAGCATCATAAATTGGAATTGGTACACCAGATGTTGAGCCAAGACCTATTGTATAAATTTTTATTTCATTTGCAACAGCATTTTCAATAGCTTTATTAATGTCCCCTTCGTGATCTTCTCCGTCGGTTATAACTACTATAGCTTTTTTTGTTTCAGATTTTAAGTCAAAAGATTTAATAGATAAATCTATCGCATTTGCAATTGCCGTCCCTTGTTGAGGAACTGAGCTAACATCAACAGCAGTCAAAAATAAATTAGCTGCAGAGTAATCGGTTGTTAAAGGAAATTGAACATACGCTGCACCCGAAAAAATTACTAAACCTATTCTATCACCTTTCAATTTATTTATAAGATTTGAAATTTGATACTTAGCTCTTTCCAATCTGCTTGGTTTTATATCTTCAGCTGTCATACTGAGGGATACATCCAAAACAATATAAACATCAATTCCCGCTTGCTTTACTTCTTGCACACGGGTACCTATTTGCGGATTTGAAGCAGCAACAATTAATAATAATAATGCAACTAATAAAAAACTGAGTTTAATTTTGTTTTTTAACCCACTAAATGTCGGAATTAATATTTTGTGCAGTGATTCATTAGCAAATTTAATTATATCTTCTTTTTTCAACCTACCGGTGTACCAAAATATTCCAATTAATAAAGGAATAACAAATAAACCGTACAAATATTCCGCGTGTTCAAATCTAAACATAAGTTATATACTTAAAATATTATTCATTATTTCAATTTTATTAAGGTATTGGTCTAAATATGGATCTTATTAATGTTATATCTAATAAAAAGAATAATAATCCTAAACCTAAAAAACTGCCAAACATTTCCTTTGCATTTCTATAAGAGACAACCTCAATTTTTGTTTTTTCCAATTTATCTATCTGATCATAAATATTTTTTAATGCTTGTGTACTTGTTGCTCTAAAATATTCTCCACCTGTTTCCTCAGCAATTTTTTTAAGCATATCTTCATCAATATTAACAGGTACCATTTGTGTTCTAATACCAAATGGTGTCTGAACCGGATAAGGAGCTTCACCTCTTGTTCCAACACCAATTGTGTAAATTCTAACTCCAAATGTTTTAGCAATTTGTGCAGCTGACATTGGGTCAACTTCGCCTGCATTGTTCATTCCATCGGTAAGTAAAATTATTATTTTACTTTTAGCTTTACTTTCTCTCAATCTGTTAACACCATTAGCAATTGCATTGCCAATTGCTGTACCATCTTCAATCATTCCTGTTTTAACCTGAGCCAATAAATTTGTAAGTACTTTATAATCAATTGTTAAAGGGCACTGAGTAAAAGCATAGCGGGAAAAAATAACCAAACCAATTCTATCAACAGTTCTGTCTTTTATAAAATTTTCAATAACATTTTTAGCAGCATCTAGACGATTTGGTTTTAAGTCCTGAGCAAGCATACTACCTGAAATATCAAAATCCATTACAATATCTATTCCTTCAGAATAAATGTTTTGTCCACTTGTAAATGATTGAGGTCTTGCCAAAGCAATTATCAAAAAGACTAATGATAAAGCTCTCAATATCATTGGTGAATGTATTAATCTTTCTTTCCAATTTTTGGGAATACTGTCAACTATATTAAAAGATGAATAAAATATTGATGGCTGTTTGTTTTTCCCTTTTTTTAAATACCAGTAAACCATAATTGGAATTACAGCTAAAAAATATAAAATCCATGGATAAGCAAATGTTATTCCTTTAAACATTTACTTCCTCATTTTTAGTTGAAACAACATTCATTTTGGTTTTATTAATAATTTCCTCTGCTTGACTCATCATTTCTTCATTTAATGATTTTAATGGAACATATTTTGCAAACTTTACTAAATCAGCATTACTTAAAAAGCTTTGGGTTGAATCTAAAATAACCTCTGTTTCTTTTTTTTCCATCAATTTCTCAATAGTTTCGCCTGTTGTCAATTCCAAAGCAGGTAGATTAAATCTTTCTTCAAAATAATTTCTAATTATCTCTGTAATTCTGGAATGATATTCTTTAATTTTACCTTGCTGCCAAAGTCCTTCTTCTCTTAAAATTCTTAATTGATTTAATGCAGTTATATGTGGAGGGTGTTTAATTATTTTTTTGTCCTCTACAATTCCATTTCCCTTTTTCTTGTACCAATAGTATAAATATATTAATCCTCCTATAATCACTATTGCTATCAAAGCATAGATAAGTAATTCTTTTAAATTGAAAGGGATTTTTAAAGGGTCCTTTACATCTTTTATATCTTTTTGCAAATCTATTTGCACTAGATTTACTCTAAAAGATACCGGATTTGTAGTAATTACTCTTACCTTTGGGTTACTTAATAGTTCTGCATCTGAGGAGTTTAATATTTTTGAATCTAAACTATCTTTCCCAACTATATAGAAAAGATTTATTGACGGAATAGTAACATTTCCTGAGTCATACTTTGCAAGAATAAAAGTATAACTGATTTTTTTATTGTTATTCTCTACAGTTAACCATGGTGTCTTTGTTTCAATAATTTCTAGATTTTTAATGCTATCAATAATATTTGGTTTAATTAATTTAATCTCATTTGAATACTCGGCAGTAATATTAAATTTTATGTAATCACCAATTAAATATTGAAGTGAATCGACTTTAGCTTCAGCAGAGATTGTCTGTCCAAAAAATTGTGAGGAATAAACCGAGATTATTATTAATATGAAAATTAAATTCTTTTTCACAACCTCTTCCCCCTCATCTTAAAAAATTGAACTAGAGGTTTCACATAATCTTTATCAGTTTCAATTTCAATGTTATCCAACCTGCTTGATAAAAAAATATTTTTTCTCTTCAAATCATTTTCTTTATTCATTTTTTTTATCGATTCATAAACTTTTCTGTTGCTTGTGTCAAGCCACCTGTCTTTCCCGGTTTCTGAGTCGGTTATTTTTATAAGTCCTATTTTTGGTATTTCTTTTTCTCTTCTATCAGATAAAACAAGTCCGATAAGATCATGTTTTTTACTTACAATTCTTAAAATCTTTTCATACCCTTCATCAATAAAATCAGAAAGTAAAAAAGCAATACTTCTTTTTTTAATCGAATTATTAAAAAACTGTAACGCCATGTCTATGTTTGTCTCTTTCCCTTCTGCCTCAAAAGAAAGTACTTCTCTTATAATTCTTAAAACATGCTTTCTTCCTTTTCTTGGGGGAACGAATTTTTCAATTTTATCAGTAAATAAAATCAGACCAACTTTGTCATTATTTTTCAAAGCGGAAAAAGCTAATATTGCACTTAGTTCTGCAGCAATTTGTTGTTTAGTTTTATTGACTGTTCCAAAATTTAAAGATCCACTAAGGTCTATAATCAACATTACAGTAAGTTCTCTTTCTTCTTCAAAAACTTTAATATAAGGGTGACCAAACCTAGCAGTAACATTCCAATCTATACTTCTAATATCATCACCAACTTGATATTCACGCACTTCAGAAAATTCCATTCCTCTGCCTTTAAAAATAGAATGGTATTCACCTGAAAAGACATGATTTACAAGTCCCTTGGTTTTAATTTCTATTTGTCTAACTTGTTTTAAAAGTTCTTTTGTTTCCATTAATAAATATTTAAGATTAACAAATATTAACTACTAAGGCACTTCTATTTTATTTAATATTTCTTCAATAACATTTTCAGAAGTAATTTCTTCGGCTTCTGCCTCATAAGTAACGGCAATTCTATGTCTTAATACATCTTGGCAAATTCCTCTAACATCTTCAGGAATTACATATCCTCTTCTTTTAATAAATGCCATTGCTTTTGCACCTAATGCAAGATTTATTGATGCTCTTGGAGAAGCTCCATAACTGATCAGTCCGGTTAATTTATCTAGTCCGTATTCTTTTGGATTACGAGAAGCAAAAACTATATCTAAAATATATTTTTCAATTTTTTCATCTATGTAAACTTCATGTAAAACTTTTCTGGCATTAAGAATATCTACAGCATTTATTACAGGATTTATTTGAGAAACATCTGAAGATACATTTTGCCTTAATATGCTTAGTTCTTCATTTTTATTGGGATAAGTTATTTTTACTTTAAGCATAAACCTATCAACCTGAGCTTCGGGAAGTGGATATGTTCCCTCTTGTTCTATTGGGTTTTGAGTTGCAAGAACCAAAAAAGGTTCTTCAAGTTTAAAAGTTTTATCACCGATAGTTATTTGTTTTTCCTGCATTGCTTCAAGCAAAGCACTTTGTACTTTTGCAGGAGCTCTGTTAATTTCATCTGCTAAAATAAAATTAGCAAAGATTGGGCCCTTCTTAATTTTGAAGTCACCATCTTTTTGATTGTAAATCATTGTTCCTATTAAATCTGCAGGTAAAAGATCAGGTGTAAATTGTAT
>PFVA01000103.1:11202-13119 GCA_002790365.1 Ignavibacteriales bacterium CG_4_9_14_3_um_filter_30_11 | reverse complement strand
TCTCGTGATCTTTTTCAACTGACGGAACAATAATTTCAATTTCAGCTTCAAAAAAACTATTATTATCCGTGAATTCTTTTATTTTACCTTGTAGTAAACCATCAACAAGAATTTTCATTAGTCCGTTAGGTAATTTTAATATTTGCACTATTTTTGCAACGGTTCCTTCTATATAAATATCTTCTTTGTTTGGGTCCTCAACATTTGATTTTTTTTGTGTTGAAAGAAAAATATACTTGGTATTTTCAAGTGCAAAATTTGCTGCTTTTATTGATTGTTCTCTGCCTACTAAAACAGGAAAAATCATATACGGAAAAATTACAATATCTCTTAATGGTAAAACCGGAAGGATTTTGGGTACACTTTTTAAAATTGATTCATCTGTTGATAAATTAATCTCAATATTTTCTGATTTGCTCACGAATTCCCTTGGTTATAAGCTTAAAATTAGTGTCGAAATATACCAAAATTCGTTTCTGCTTTCAAGGAACTAGGAAGAGAAGTAAATACTTAATGAAACAAAATTTATTAACTTCCATCAATAAATCTTATATTTATGTTTATAAAAAAATGAGAATTTAATGTTAAATAACATAATAAAAATTTCTAAAGAAGCAGGTTCAATTATAAGAGAAGGATTTGGTAAAAACAATGTTGTGGAATTTAAAACCGATGAGGGCAACTTAGTTACAGAAATTGATAAGAAAGCCGAAAAAACTATAATCGATTTTGTAATTAAAAATTATCCTACGGATAGCATTTTAGCTGAAGAAGGAGGTAATAAATACGGAACATCTGAAAATCTTTGGGTAATTGATCCACTTGATGGAACAACAAATTATACACACGGACTCCCAATTTTTTCAGTATCAATCGGGGTGATTAGAAAGAAAGAAATTATTGCCGGTGTTGTTTACGATGTAATGAATGATATTGCTTATTTAGCCGAAAAGGGAAGTGGTGCATTTGCAAATGAAAAAAGAATAGAAGTTAGCAGTAATTCTAAATTAGGTAGATCATTACTTGCAACAGGTTTTGCTTATAATATAAAAGAAAATCCCGAACACACATTTGAAAAATTTGCAGCCATAACAAAATCTGTAAGATCGGTTAGAAGATTGGGCTCTGCAGCTTTGGATATTTGTCATGTTGCAAAAGGTATTTATGACGGGTTTTGGGAAGTTAACTTAAACCCTTGGGATGTTTGTGCAGGAATGATAATTAGCAAAGAAGCCGGAGGAAGTATAACGGATTTTACAGGAAATGAAACAGATATTTATTCAAAACAGATTTTAGTAACTAACGGAAAAATTACTGAATCATTAAAAAATTTATTAAACCCAGATTTTCCATTGGAAAATCTGCCCTCTGGGCAGACAATTTGTAAGTAAATAAAGATCATATACTTAGTTATATAAAAATCTCGGAATTCGTTATTTGAGTAATATATTTTTCTTACAAATTGCCAGGGGTTAACCCCGCTATATAAAATGTTTTATAAAAACATTTTATGAGCGGCCTTCGGCAAAAAATTCATTTCCAATGAATTTTTTGGGTTAAACAATTAGCTTTATTAAATTATATCAACTTTGTGATTAGCATACATGTTATCAATTAATCTAGCATACCTCTGTTCTACAACTTTTCTTTTTACTTTTAATGAAGGTGTAATTTCTCCATTTTCAATTGTAAAAGGTTTATCAAGCAATACAAATTTTCTTATTCTTTCAAAATTTGCTAACTGTTTTTGAAATTTTGACATATCATTTTCAATAATCTTGTAAATATCGTTGTGTTCAACTAGATCTTTTATTTCTTTATATTGAATATCATTTGCATCAGCGTATTCTTTTAAAGCTTCAAAATCCGGTACTACCAAAGCACTTAAAAACATTCTGCTGTTTCCTATCACAACAA
>PFVA01000103.1:0-11193 GCA_002790365.1 Ignavibacteriales bacterium CG_4_9_14_3_um_filter_30_11 | reverse complement strand
TATATTTACCGCCTGAAGTTTTGAATAAATGTTTTTTCCTATCTGTTATAATTAAAAAACCTCTTGCATCAAAAACACCAATATCTCCAGTATGTAACCAACCATTTTTTAAAACTTTATCACTCTCTTTCTTATTCTTATAATAACCGCTCATTATACTAGGACCTTTGACAAGTATTTCGCCGTCGTAAGCAATTTTTACTTCCAGATTTGGCATAATTTTACCAACACTTCCAAATTGATAATCGTCAGGTTTATTTGCTGCAATTACTGGTGACGATTCTGTCAATCCATAACCCTCAATAATTAATACTCCAATAGCCTCAAAAAATTCTGCTAAATCTCTTGGTAAAGCAGCTCCTCCTGATACAAAAAATCTTAAATTTCCGCCTGTAAAAGATCTAACTTTTTTAAATACAAATTTCTCGGCAAGCTTATGTTTTGCATTAATAATTATTGAAATTTTATCTTGTTTTTTTAGATCGTAATATTGTTTATTAATATTTAATGCCCAATAAAATATTTTTTGTTTATTCTTTGGCTGTGCTTCAACTTTTTTAATTATTTTAGCATACATCCTTTCAAACAATCTTGGCACTGCAGTCATCAAAGTAGGTTTTACTTCCAACAAATTATTTGCCACTAATTCAATACTTTCTGCAAAACACATAGTTCCGCCGGCAGCAAATCCAGTATAATATGCTGCCATTCTCTCAAATATATGAGAAAGTGGTAAAAATGAAAGCCATATATCTTTATCATTAATTGGCAATACTTCTAAAGTTGCTTTAGAATTAGATAAAATATTTTTATGTGTAAGCATTACACCTTTAGGTTCACCTGTTGTACCTGAAGTATAAATTATTGTACATAAATCATTTTCATTTGCTAATAAAATTGAATCTTCAAAATATGTGGGATGTTCTAATCTAAATTTTTTGCCATTGCTCTGAATTTGTTTAAATGTATGTATTGTTGGATTATCATCTACTCCATCACCTTCGTTGAGCACAATAATAAATTCAAGTGATTTACATTTTTTTCTGATTTTTATAATTTTATTTAATTGAAATTTATTTGAAGCTATTACGCCTTTAGATCCTGAATCCTTTAATATAAATTCAATTGAATCTGCAGTAAGAGAAGGGTAAAGGGGAACATTTAATCCCCCTAAAGAAAGTATAGCCATATCAGAGTAAATCCATTCAGGTCTGTTTTCAGATATTATAGCAACTTTATCATGTTGTTTTAATCCTAGTTTAGCTAATCCGAGGGCAAAACATTCTGTTTCTTCTCTAAATTGAGTATAGTCAATTCCTTCATACTTACCGTCAACCTTATATTTCATTATAAAACTTTTTGATTTCGGACCATAGTCGGTCGTTAAAAAATCAAAAAGTTCAGGAATTGTTTTACAATCTTTCAATAAAGGCATAACATCTCCCTACTATTGTCTTAATACTGAATTTAGTTTTTCAGGATATTATTTACCAATAATCCTACTAAACTTTAAAAATGATGTCAGTCATATTACTAATTTTATTCATATATAATCAACAATTTGAAAGTACGAACATGATAGCAATGTAATAAAACATTGAGAGTCTTCTAAATTGATTATAAAACACCAAAGCTGTAATTTTATATGATTTTTAAATTATTTTTTGCAGATTTAATACTTAAGGACTAAAATGAAAATTCACGAATATCAAGGGAAAGAAATTTTAAGAAAATTTAATGTACCTGTTCCAAAAGGAAATGTAGCATTCAGTACAGAAGAAGCAGTAAAGATAGCTAAAAATGAAATTGGCGGAAGTGTTTGGGTGGTTAAAGCTCAAATTCATGCCGGTGGAAGAGGTAAGGGTGGAGGAGTAAAGGTAGCTAAAAGTTTAGATGAAGTAAAAAAATTCTCAGACGAGATTTTAGGAATGAATTTAGTAACTCACCAAACGGGACCAGAAGGTAGAATAGTTAAAAGATTGTTAATTGAGCAGGGTATGAATATTAGCAAAGAATTATATGTTGGTATTACTTTAGATAGAGCTGTAGGGAAAAATGTTGTAATGGTTTCAACTGAAGGCGGAATGGAAATTGAAAAAGTAGCTTCCGAAACACCTGAAAAAATTATTAAAGAAACTGTAGAACCAGAATTGGGTTTGCTTCCTTTTCAAGCCAGGAAATTAGCATTTTCTTTAGGACTTGATGGTCAGCAACATAAAAATGCAGTTAAATTTTTAACTTCACTTTATAAAGCATATTCACAATCTGATTGTTCACTTGCAGAAATAAATCCATTAGTTGTAACTACTGAAGGTGATGTTATTGCATTGGATGCGAAAATGAATTTTGACGACAATGCACTATTCAGACATAAAGATATTCTCGAGTATAGAGATCTGGATGAAGAAGATCCATTAGAAATAGAAGCTTCAAAATTTAATTTAAATTACATTAAGCTTGATGGAAATGTTGGTTGTATGGTAAATGGTGCAGGACTGGCAATGGCAACAATGGATATAATTAAGCTTGCAGGTGGTGAACCTGCAAATTTCCTTGATGTTGGTGGTACAGCAAATAAAACAACAGTAGCTAATGGGTTTAAAATAATTCTATCTGATCCAAATGTTAAAGCTATTTTGATCAATATTTTTGGTGGAATTGTAAGATGTGACAGAGTTGCACAGGGAGTAATAGATGCTGCAAGTGAAATGGATATAGATGTTCCTATTGTGGTTAGATTAGAGGGGACAAATGCAGTAGAAGCAGGAGAATTATTGAATAAATCACAATTGAATTTTGAAGTAGCATCTTCCTTGAAAGATGCTGCAGATAAAGTAACTGCAATATTAAAAAAATAAATTATTAGTAATTGAAATAACAAATAGCTGTAACGATTAGTTTGTTACAGCTATTTTTTTTGTAGTACTAATAATACTAAAAAATATGTAAATAATTCAACTTGATTTTATTTATTATTAGTAATACTTTTTTCATAAAAAATAAATCAATAATCAAAACACAATGGCAAACTTTAACTTTTCATCAGAAAATAATTTCAAAGATCAAAGCAATGAAATATTGTCTTCAAGAAGAATTATTGAAGATGGTAAATTGATTATATTGATGGATACAATTGAAGAAACAATGAACAATTGTATTGAAACAGAGAATGTGATTGATGGGATTTATTTTATTGACAAATTGCTGGAAGTATCACCTTATAATTCTGATTTTTGGTTCAAGAAAGGGATATTATTAAATATTGACTTAAAATTTGAGGAAGCAATCAATTGTTTTGATAAAGCTATTTTTTTAAATCCTGGTGATGTAGAAATTTATCTGGAAAAATCAATCTCAGAGGACGGACTATGCTTAACTGAATGTGCTATTGAGTCTTTAGAAAAAGTACTTGAGATGGAACCGGAGAACGATGAAGCTTTCTATAATTTAGGGCTAATATTTTTTAGAGGAAATAATATTGTTAGAGCTAAAGAATGTTTCCTAAAAACATTGTTGCTAAATGATGATAATAATGAAATCTATTTTGATTTAGCTTCTTGCGAGGAAACTCTTAATGAATATAATAGTGCTTTAATTTTTATTGATAAATATTTAAAAACTAATCCATATAATGAAAGTGCTTGGTATAATAAAGCAGTTTATTTATCAGCTCTTAATAGAAAGGAAGAAGCACTAGATTCCTTAGAATTTGCATTGGCAATAAATGGAGAATTTCCACAAGCCTGGTTTAACAAGGCTGTAATTACGGCTGAATTAGGACAGTTGCATTTGGCAATAGAGTATTTCAAAAACTCTTTGCTTTACGATCCTAAGGATGAAAATTCATATATGAATTTAGCAAATGTTTATAGAGAGCTTAATAATTATGAGAATGCTATTAAATATTATTCAAAAACTTTAAAAATAAATTTTGAAAATGAAAAAGCATATTTAGGAAGAGCTGATTGCTATTCTATCTTGGGGAAATATAATTTTGCTTTAAGGGATTACAATAAATTGTTAAAGTTTTCATTTAGTAATAAAGAAGCATTATTCGGTAAAGCTGAAACAGAATATTCTTTGGGGAGATTAAATTTTGCTTGTTTAACTTATGATAAAATTCTCAAAATTGATCCAAATGACTTTAATGCTAACCTTCAACTTTCACAAATACATTTTGAACTTGGGAATTATTCAGAAGCTATAAATTCATTTGATAAATGTGTAAAATTAGACAATAACAATTATTTGCCCTATTATTATTTAGCTAAAATTTATAAAATAAAAGGTAACATTGTTAAAGTGAAAGAATTTGTTAACTTAGCGGTTAAATATTCGCCAGGTAACAAAAAAAGAATAAGAAATGAATTTTCTTGTTAAAAATTTTTAATTAAAATCAGAGTTTAAATTATTTAAGCATATTATTGTTATCAGCTTGACAAAAAAAACTAGAAATATTAAGGATTCATTTCATTCAAATACTAAATTATTAGGCTTAATCGGACATCCCATCAAGCATTCATTTTCACCTTATATACATAATATTACTACAGAATTACTTAAGACAGATTACATATATCTGCCCTTTGATGTTACCCCTGATAATCTTCACAATGCATTAAAAGGAATGGCAGCCTTAGATATTAGAGGATTTAATGTTACAATTCCTCATAAAGAAAATATACTTCAGTATTTAAATAATATTTCTGAAGAAGCATCAATTATAGGTGCTGCAAATACGGTGCTTAACGACCATGGTATTTTAAGCGGATATAATACTGACATAAATGGGATTACTGAAACTTTGATGCCATTTAAAGATGAATTAAATGGGGCTATTGTCTCAATTGTTGGCGCAGGTGGGGGAGCCAGAGCAGCAATTTATACTCTTTTGAGAAATTTTAAAATTGATAAAATAAATTTAATAAACAGAACAAAACAAAGAGCAGATTTACTAAAGACATATTTTGAAAATAAAATGAAATTTGATTGCTTTGATACTTTTGAATTAATACCCCCAGACAATGTTGAAATATTTAATCAATCTAAATTAATTATCAATGCAACTTCAGTTGGAATGGCACCAGATAATGATGATTCAATAACACCATTGAAAGAATCATTTAACAGTGACCAAATTGTATTTGATATGGTTTATAATCCTGCTAAAACTGAGTTATTAAAATTGGCTAAGAAATCTGGAGCCACTACTATTGATGGATTAAAAATGCTTGTTCAACAGGCAGCCAAATCATTTGAATTATGGACAGGGGAAGAAATGCCAATCAACAAAATTTATAGATCACTTCAACTTTATATTGCTGATTAATTAAGGTTAGTAAGCGAACTCTTTAACCTCTTAATCCCTTCTACTAAATCATCCATTGATGATGCATATGACATTCGAGCACAGCTATCGTTGCCAAATGCAACTCCCGGTACTAAGGCAATGCTTACATCGCTTATAAGATAATTACAAAATGAAATCGAGTCTGTGACTTTTAATCTACCATTAGATTTATTGTAGTAATTACTTACATCAAAGAATGCATAGAAAGCACCTTTAGGAGTTGGGCAGTTTATTCCTTTTATTGTTTGCAATTCTTTAATTACAAAATTACGGCGATTATTAAATTCTTCAACCATTTTATTAATTTCTTTTCCACTACCATTTAGTGCAGCGTTTGCAGCAGCTTGTGATATTGAAGTAGCATTTGAAGTAGAATGTCCTTGAAGAATTTTTGCAAGTTTAATAATTTCTTTACTACCACCTGCATATCCTATCCTCCAACCTGTCATAGAAAAAGCTTTACTTACACCATTGATAGTAATTGTTTTATCTTTTAATTCGGGAATACTTCCTATTGAAAAATGTTCTTCATCGTCGAAAATAATTTTCTCATAAATTTCATCGGTTATTATATATATATCCTTCTTAATTAAAACATTTGCTAATTCTATTATTTCTGATTTTGAATAAACAGCACCGGTAGGATTTGATGGTGAATTGAATAAAAATGCTTTTGTGTTTTTAGTAATTACTTCTTCTAATTGATTTGGTGTAATCTTAAAATTACTTTCAGCAGTAGATTCAATAATTACCGGTTTAGCTTGTGCTAATTTCACCATTTCTGGATAACTTACCCAATAAGGAGCTTGAAATATAACCTCATCTCCAGGATTACAAATTGACATTACTACATTGTAAAGAGATTGTTTAGCACCACTAGATACTAAAATTTCATTTGGTGTAAAATCTAAATTATTTTCAGTCTTAAATTTATTGATAATTGTATTTATTAATTCTGCTGTGCCTTGAAGAGAAGTATATTTTGTTTGGTTATTATTTATAGCATTAATAGCTGCTTCTTTAATAAAATCCGGAGTGTTAAAATCCGGTTCACCTGCACTAAAACTTAATATCTTTTTCCCCTCCACTTTTAATTGATTTATTAAGGATGTAAGCGCTACTGTTTTGCTGGGTTCAATTGAAGAAAGAAGTTTTGAAAAGTTTAACACAATAATTTCTCTTTTTAATTAATATTGCTTTATAAAATATAATGAAGATAGGGAATTGTTAAAAATGATAGTTGCAAATATTTAGAATGAAACATCAATCAAAATTTTAATTATTTAAATTTTTTCGATAAAGCCAAAAGGACGGTTTTTGGTACAAATTCACTTATATCTGCTTTTAATTCAGCAAGGTTTCTTATAAGTGAAGAGTTTAAATAGGTATATTTTTCGTGCGGCATTAAAAATACTGTTGTTATATCTGAATCTAATTTTCTATTCATCAGAGCCATTTGGAATTCATATTCAAAATCACTGATTGCTCTTAAACCTCTAATAATTCCAATTGCCTTAACATTTTTAGCATGTTCAACCACAAGCCCGTCAAATGAGTCAACCTCTACATTATTAAAATCTTTAAGACTCTCTTTTAGCATATTAAGTCTTTCTTCGATTGTAAAAAGTGGAGCCTTAGATGCATTTACTGCAATAGTAACAATAACAGAATCAAAAAGTTCAGAAGCTCTTTTTATTACATCAATATGTCCGTTTGTAACCGGATCAAAAGTTCCGGGATAAATTACTTTTCTCATAATGTTAAAATTTATTTTTCATTTCGTATATGCAGGAATCACCTATAACTTTGAAAGGACCGCAACCTAAATTTTCTATATCTTTTTCTTTTGTTTGGATTGATCTTTCAATTATCATAATTCCTTTATCAGCAAGGTATTTATTAATAATAATATTATCAACTACTTTGTAAATATCGTCTTTAAAAAATGGAGGATCAGCAAGAATTAGATCATATCGTTCGTGTTCTTTTATTTGTGAAAACTTTATTGCTTCAATTTTAAATATTTTTGTTTTGTCTTCCACCTTTAGTTTTTTAATATTTGTTTCAAGGTTTTTATAGATAACAAAGTTCTTTTCAACAAAATGTACCTTTTCAGCACCCCTGCTTAAACTTTCAAAACCCAATGAGCCTGAACCTGCATAAATATCTAAGACATTGATTTCTTCAAAATCTATTTTATTATTCAAAAGATTGAACAGTGTTTCTCTTACTCTATCGGTTGTTGGTCTTACTAACTTTGAATTTGGTACATAAATTGTGCGTCCTTTATATTCGCCTGCAATTATTCGCATTAGTATTTTAAATTGCTCTCATAGCAATACCGGCAGCTGAAGTAAAGGAATTATATCTTTCTCCGAAGAATGGGTTGTTATAAATATCAGGTTCGGGAGTAAGTTTTTCAAATGGATTATATTGTATAAAGTCTATTGTAGTTACATCTTTAATAGAATTTATTAATGCCGGAGATAAATTTTCACCAGAAATATAAGCAGTGTCTATTTGATCAGGTGCTATTTTTTTATCTTTAGTATTAATTTCCTTTACAATTTTAGCCGGTATTTCACTTACATTATTTACTCTAATACTTTTGAACAAAAAAGGTTTTCTTTCGTATGAAAATATTAAGGAAAGAATATTGCTGGAATAATAAGCGCTAAGTGTTAAACCTATTACTTTTGAAGATGTGATAACATTCAAGGCTCTTTCAGCTGCAAGAAACAGGTTATCAGTATAAATTAATTTTAAATTATTCTGATAGCAAAAATTCTTAATGATCTTTAAATATCTTCTATTTAATCCCACAACTAAAACAGTATTATAGTCAACAAGTTTATTTTTTTCTATTTCTATATACTGTATTAAAAGATCATTTGTAGGTGCTTGAGGGTAAAGGACAGATAGTTCCCACTTTAATTCTTCTGTTAAATCATCGTGAAGAAGAGTATTATCGTAAGGAATCTGCGTAATATAAAATAATTCTTGAGGAAGTGTAAATGAGGAAAATTTAGTTTCAAGAGGATTTTTTAAAACAATTTCGTCAAAAGCACTTTGTAAAAGAGAGCCAATCTTTGTTTCTTTATCATTTTTAAAATCAATAACTTCATTAAAAAAAGCTTCATCTACATTTTTTAAAAAGAAATGATTATTTGTACAATTTATTTCAACAACCTGCAGTTTTGAATTTGATATAGAAAAGCCTGCATGGTTTTTGAAGGTATTCATTATTTAAAATTTTACTCCCAAGATGCTGTATTTTTTAAAGCATCATCAAATAAACTTCCTATGGTACCGTAACCATCAGGATCTTTTAAGAAATATCTTTTACCTAATACAACTGTTGAGTCAATTCTTAAAATTCTTCCATATCTGTTTGTTACTGTATCTACATGCGTAGAAGTATCTATTTGTAAAATATAATCAGCAAATGTTTTTGGTGATCTTAATAAACTATCTGCAACAAACTCACCATTTAATAAAGGAGAAAATGGATTAGATGATCTTTGAATAATTGTATCAAATCCACTTATTAATTCTTGAACTTTTGAGTCATACTTAATAAAGGTAACTAATGAATCTAAGTTATCAGTGAAATTTTTATGTTTTTGTTCCCATAATATTTCAGCTTGTTTAATATTTTCCATTCTAAGTCTGGATTCATTCTTAAAGAATTTTTCAGATTCAACAACATCTTTAGGATCAATAATAGCAACTTTAATTAAGACAGCAATTAATATTACTATAACTACATAAAGGGCTGTATGTATATACCAGGGTTCTGGTTTAGAAGTCATTTTTCCTCCGGAGCTTTAAAATTTTAGAATTACTTTTCAATATATAAATACTTTTTAATTTTATTGAACTTTAAATTACCTATACCTTTTATCTTTAACAATTCACTTAAACTTTTTATTCCCTTATTTTCGGTTCGATATTTTATAATGTTTTCAGCAGTTGCTTCCCCGATTCCAGGAAGAGTTATTAAAGATTTAACATCTACCCTATTTATATCAAATTTATTAGATATTTTATTTTCTTGAACAACTTTTGATTTGTTAAAATCTGAAACTTTCTGCTTATAATCAATATTATCTACGGTATTAATATTATTTAATTTCTCTAAACTATCCCTTTTAATAGCTGCATAAAACAAACTATCTTGTTTGGTATAATCAAATTCCTTATAAACGGCTATATTTTTATCAATAAAAAAGTATTTGTACCCAAATCCTATGAAAAAGATTACGATCAAAAATAAAATAACTTTTATTTCTGTTTCCGTAAATCCAATTTTTTCTGAAAACTTTTTTAATTCATTCTTCAATTGATCTATCTTTTTTTAATTAAAAAACGATTAATTAGAATAATAAAATATATTCTCAACAAATATTGAATAATAAATAATTTTATCTAGAGCGTTTAAAAAAATTATTTTCATCTGTACCAGAAATGTTTTTGATATTTGGCGATGTCTCTAATTCTTTTAATAACTCTTTTTCTTTTGAATTTAATTTCTTGGGTACATCAATATTAATTCTTACATATTGATCACCGCTGCTAGAACTGTTTAAATGCTTGATCCCTTTATTTCTCATTTTTAAAAGCTTGCCTGCATTTGTACCTGAATCAATTTTTAGTTTTGCAATGCCGCTTAAAGTTGGTACTTCAACTTCGTCACCCAAAACTGCTGTAGGATAGCTAATATGCAGATCATAAATTATATCATCTTCTTCTCTGATAAAATATTTGTGTGGTTCTTCCTGAAATACAACAATTATATCACCTGCTCTTCCATTTCTTTTTCCAGCATTACCCTGTCCTTTTAATGTCATATAACTTCCCTCATGAACGCCTGCTGGAACATCTATTTTGATTGTGACTTCATCTTTTACTCTGCCGTCACCTTTACATTTTCTACAAGGGTTATCAATTACACTTCCTTCTCCACCGCAATTATTACAAGTTGTAATATTTACAAACTGGCCAAATACAGAACGGGAAACTTGTTTAACTTCTCCGCTGCCGTGACAAACATGGCAGCTAGTTTTTGAAATTCCTCCTTCTGCTCCATTACCTTTACAGGAACTGCAAGCAACAAGTTTACTTATTTTTAGTTTTTTAGTTACACCGGCTGCAATCTCTTCCAAGGTTAATCTTAATGTTAATCTTAGATCAGAGCCTGCTTGCCCTAAACCTCTTCTTTGTGAATGGACTCTTTGTCCACCACCAAAGAAATCATCAAATATAGATGAACCGCCAAAAATATCAGAAAAATGTGAAAAAATATCGTTAATGTCAGAAAATCCTTGATTTCCAAATCCACCGCGCATACCTTCGTGACCAAATTGGTCGTATTTAGCTTTTTTATCATCGTGACTCAAAACTTCATAAGCTTCTGCTGCTTCTTTAAATTTTTCTTCGGCTTCTTTATCATCCGGATTTCTATCTGGGTGATATTTCATTGCCATCTGTCTGTAAGCTTTTTTTATTTCTTCTTTACTTGAATTTTTAGTTACACCCAATATTTCATAATAGTCGCGTTTTGTCATTAATTTTCTTTTTCCTCACCATTAATTTCTTTTTCTGTATTCTCTTGTATTTTTTCTTCAATTAGTTCTTCACTTACAATCACTTTTGTGTGCCTGATAACTCTGTCTTTATATATATATCCGGTTTCAATTTCATTTAAAACTATGTGGGGTTCAACGCCTTCTTCTTTTCTCTGCATAATTGCTTCATGATATTCAACATCAAAAGGTTTACCAACAGCTTCTATTTTTTTTATTCCTTGTTCAGTTAATACTTTTATTAATTTTTCATAAACA
>PFVA01000246.1 GCA_002790365.1 Ignavibacteriales bacterium CG_4_9_14_3_um_filter_30_11 | reverse complement strand
TCAGTATAACGAAAAAATATTTCTCTCATTTTTTTTGAAGCTGCACTATAGTTCCCAAAATTAGAAGAAACAAAAATTAAATTTGGGCAGAGTTTAATTGCATATTTTGAAGACATTGCTGAATGTACACCAAATTTTCTGGCTTCATAGCTTGCAGTCATAACAACACCTCGGTTTCCTGAATACCCTACTGCAATCGGTTTGCCTCTGTATTCTGGATGGTCTCTTTGTTCCACGGATGCAAAAAAAGCATCCATATCAATATGAATAATTTTTCTAACCATATAAAACAAAATACCAAAATTGACAGATATTTTTTGCCGAAGGCCTCTCATAAAATGTTTTTATAAAACATTTTATATAGCTGGGTTAATAGATAATTACAAAAAAAAGGCGGCTAAAAAGCCGCCTGATATTTATCTTGTAGCGTGATTCAGTTTTTTCAAAAATACTTTTAAGAGAAGCGCTGCAATAAACGAAGTTATTACAAGTAAGAGGAAGAATTGCCAAAGCTCCCAATGTTGATAGAACCTGCCGACAAATCCGGCTAAATAATTACCAATTGCCGTAGCTCCAAACCATCCACCCATCATTAAACCTTTCATTTTTGGCGGTGCAACTTTTGAAACGAATGAAAGTCCCATCGGACTTAAATGCAATTCTGCAATTGTTAATGTAAAATAAGTTGCAAGTAAATAATAAGGACTAACGGTAACAGTTGAACCTTGTCCTCCAAGTGCTTCAACAGACATTAAACCTTGAGATGCAACAATCATTATTATATATGCAAGTCCTGTTATAATCATTCCTATTCCAATCTTAGCCGGTGAAGAAGGTTCTTTTCCTTTTCTATTAAGGAATGCAAAGTAAGCAACTATAATAGGAGTAAGTAAAACAATAAACATTGGATTGAATGATTGAAATTGTTCAGGTGCAATTGTACTGTTTCCTGTAGTTGTAGATAATTTATAAATTAAAACAGCTAATCCTACTGCTGCAAAACCACCCCCAATACCTTTAGCTTTTGAAGATGATTTTTTACTGATCAATACAGCTCCTCCTAATAATACAGCAAGTAAAGCATGCAATCCTATTACATCAAATAGTACATATGTAAATTTACCAACTGCAATGTCTGTATAATCTCTGGCAAATAAAGAAAGTGCAGCTCCATTCTGATGAAATGCCATCCAGAAAAATATTACAATAGCAAAAATTGTTAGTAAAGCAATTATTCTTTCTTTTTCCTGTTCTTTAGAAAGTTGAAGATCCTTGTCTTCTTTTACTGTTTTCCTTGCTTGATAATCGGCATCTTTATATTTGTTTTTAAATATTAGAAATATTAACAAAGAAAATATCATACCGACTGCAGCTACACCAAATGCTGCATTATAACCATTGGCCAAAGAAGCGCCAAAGTTATCGATGAAGTATTGTTTTATTCCTGAAGCGGCAAAAGGTGCATAGAAAGCGCCAATGTTTATGCCCATATAAAAGATATTATAGCCCGCATCTTTTAAAGATCCGCTAGAATGTGAATATAAATTACCAACTAATACAGAAATGTTTGCTTTGAATAAACCATTTCCAATTGCTACAATTGATAATGCAATGTATAAAGTAGCTGGGGAATCAGTAGGCACTGCCATTAATGCATAGCCTAAGCCCATTACAATTGCACCAAGTGTAATTGTTTTTCCGTAACCCAAAAAATTATCAGCAATCCATCCACCTAGCAGTGGTGTAATATAGACTCCCGCAAGAAATAAACCGTAAACATTAGTAGCTTGCGTAGCATCCCAGCCAAAATTTTCTTGCATGTAATAAACAAAAATTGCAAGCATTGTGTAGAAGCCAAATCGTTCCCACATTTCTGTGAAGAATAGAACAAAGAGTCCTTTGGGGTGCCCTTTAAACATATTTCCTCCAAGTATTAATTGTAAAAAAATTCCTTTGAATTAAGGTAAAGTAATGAAAAGTAAAAATATCAGGTAAGTATATCTTCAAATATAAAATCAGTTAGTGTTTATACTTAAAGATATATAATATTATTTAAAATAAAAAAGTAGAAAGAGCTAAAAATGGAAGTAATCAGTTATATAAATAACTGATCTAATTCTTTCCTTTCTTTATTGTATTTATATATTTTTTTTGATCCTGAGTAGGCAATTCTAATACCTAATGATAGACCCAAAATAAAAAATAAATTCATAATTTTTCCTTTTTATTAAAAATCTTGATCTTCTACAAAAAACTCTAAATATAAAACAACTCCTGTAAAAATTAAGGCAATTGTTTCTATGCTTGACATAAATAAATCTAAATGCATTATTGATCCTTTCAATATTTTAATAGAATTAAGGAACAAGTTTGATGCCAGGTATAAATATGTTTTATTGTTGCTAAAACCTTACTTTTTACAAATTCCTAATATCTCAAGAATGTACATTTTACAAGTAAATTATACCTTCAGTCTCAAGTTAAAACTGTTAAACTCTTTGGCTTGTTTCTTGTGTAAATATGTTAACTATGGAACTAAAAGTTTTAAAATATTAAAAAAACGAAGAAAAACTTAGAATTAAGTTTAACAATAGTGTACCAATGATATAGAATTCTCAATTTAATACATAAATGTGCTATAATTATGAAAAAATCAACTAATCTACTTTTGTGCAAGATAAATATTTTATTCTTATCAACTTTCTTTTTGATCAATTCAAATCTGATGGCTCAAGATGGTGGAATTAATCAAAATTTAGAATTAACTAAATCCAATACAACAACTGTTGGAGATATTTTTGTTAAAAAATGGGCCAATGATAAAAAATCAGCTTTTTCATTTTCTTTTGACGATGCTTTTATGTCACATTATACAAATACAGGACCTATATTAGATCAATATGGTTTTAAAGGCACATTTTTTCTTTTAGCAGGTTCTATTCACGATTCAGAGCCTGAATGGAGATATGGTTTATGGTGGCAATTTTCACAGATGGGAGCCGAAGGTCACGAAATGGCCGCACATACAATGGAACATCCTCATTTAAAGAATCTTTCTGTAGGGGACGAAAATACACCTGGTACTATTACATATGAATTATATCAATCAAAAACATTAATTGAACAAAAAGTTGGAACACCTGTAATATCATTTGCTTATCCATATACAGAACATAATACTACTATTGATAATGTTACAAAATTATATTTTAAAAATGGTAGAGCAATAGGTTCCCAACCCAATTCTTCTTCATTAAATGCTATGCAATGGTATAGTTTAACTAGCAAACAACCTGAATTTAATTTACCCCGTAATTCATTATCAGATGATAATGATGAATTAGAAGACTATAAATCCTTCACCGAAAATTCAATTAATGATGGTAAGTGGACAATTTTTCAAGGTCACGAAGTTATACCATATTCAGAATTACAAGATGCTATTAACAATGGTTATTATTACCCAATTTCTAACGAATGGCTTACTGACTTAGCACAATGGTTAAAAGTTAAATCAGATAATAATGATGTTTGGGTTGAGACAATTGGTAATGTTAACAGATATATGGAAGAAAGAGATAATTTTTATTTCAATATAATTTCTAGTACTTCAAATAAAATTACAATTGATGTTGGTGATAATTTAGATGATAATATTTATAATTATCCTTTAACAATTGATATTGCAATTCCAAATAATTGGAGTGAAGTAATCTTTACTCAAAATAATGTTAATAAAACATTAACTCCTTTTACAGTAAATGAAACATATTATGTTAGAACAAATATTGATATTACAGGTAGTAATTTAATTATAGAAAATTCCGCAAGTATATATACTATAACTTCTACTGCTGGGACAAATGGAAGCATTTCACCTTTAGGAAGTACTTTAGTAAATCAAGGTGATAGCAAGAATTTTACAATAACACCTAATACGGGCTTTATAATTGAAAGTATTACTGTCGATGGTAATCAAGAAGCAGTTACAAATCCTGAAGGACAGACTTATACATTTACAAATGTTACAGTTAATCACTCAATTTCAGTTACATTTAAAGTAAAACAATTTATTATAACAGCAAGTGCTTCTGCAAATGGTACAATTACTCCAAGTGATTCTATCTTAGTTAATTATGCGGGGGATAGAAGTTTTACCGTTACACCATCAACAGGATATGTAATTGATAAAATTTTAGTAGATGGTAATTCTATAAATGTTAATTCACCAACGGGACAGATTTATGATTTTAACAATATAAATTCAAATCATACAATTTCAGCAAGTTTTAAAGTAAAACAATATACTATAACTGCTAGTGCTTCAGCAAACGGAACAATAGATCCTAGTGGTTCAGTAAAAGTAAATCACGGAAGTGATAAAACATTTACTATTACTCCTAATGCAGGATATATAATTGAGACAATTACTGTTGATAATAATCCTACAACCATAACAACTCCCTCAGGACAGAATTATACATTTTCAAATGTTACTGCTAATCATAGCATATCAGCTACATTTAATCAGGATATTACTTATTACACATTTAGTGGAAAAGTACTTTATAATAATTCAACAAATTCACCTTTACAAAATGTAACTGTAAAATTAATATCTGCTAATAATACATTTGAAGTTCCTACTAATTCATCAGGTGAATATTTGTTTAGTAATCTTTTACCCGGCACATATCAGATTAGTTTTACAACTACAAATGCTTGGGGTGGTGTTAATGCAACTGATGCCTTAAAAACAGCAAGAGTTTTTGCATCACTTGAAACTTTTAATGACTTACAAAAGAAAGCAGGTGATGTAAATAATGACGGTAGCATAAACAGTACAGATGCTTTATTAATAGCAAGAAGATTTACAGGGCAAATTACTTCATTCCAAATATCTGAATGGGCTTATGACTCGCCAACAAATATTACAATCTCTAATCAGAATGTAACTTTGGATATTAAATCTTTAGCTTCAGGCGATGTTGACGGTTCTTATTCCCCTTAATAATATATTTAAATATATCTTTTATGTTGAATCTTACCTAAAATTAATTAAGGTTAATATAGACTACTTTAATTAATTTAATATTTTCCGGAGATTGATATGAAGTTTAAATATAATATTTTATTGCTCACATTTTTAATTTTAACTTTTCTAACTATTTGCTCTTATCCACAACAAATGAAAAGTAAAATAAAAGACAAAATGATGAAAGAACAGATTACAAAAGCTGTTTGTGTAATACAACCAACCAAGGGGCATAAAGCCCATGGATTAATAATATTTTCAAAAGTAGAAAACGGAATTAAAGTTGTTGCAAATATCCATGGGTTAAAATCAGGTAAACACGGTTTTCACATTCACGAATATGGAGATTGTAGTGCTGTTGATGGAACAAGTGCTGGCGGACATTTTAATCCTGAAAACATTAACCACGGTGGACCAATGGACAATGTAAGACATGTTGGGGATCTGGGTAATATTATTGCTGATGTTTATGGGAATGTTGAATTTGAATTTATAGATTCTTCTCTAAACTTTGGGGGACAACATTCTATTATTGGCAGAGCAGTTATTATACACGAAGGTGAGGATGATTTACATACACAACCTACAGGTGCAGCTGGACCTAGAGCAGGTTGTGGGGTAATTGGTATAGCAAAGCAATAAGAATAATTTTTTACTTCTTGGAAATTAATATTTTATAATCAAAAAATTATTTTTTATTAATTGAGATGATATCTATAAAAAGATATCATCTACTTTTTTATTTCATCAATATCAATTTTTTACTGCTTATAAAGTTTCCTGAAATGAGCCTGTAAATATACACTCCGCTTGCCAGACCAATTGCGTTAAATTGAATATTGTAAAATCCTTTAGGTAATACTTCATTAACTAAAGTTTTTACTTCTTTACCAAGCACATCATATATTTTTAGAGTAGTTAAGTTGTTATCAATTACTGTAAAATTAATATTCGTTACTGGATTAAATGGATTTGGATAATTCTGTTCCAATTTATATGTATTAGGAATATTAACTGATTTGTTATCATCTACTCCGGTAGTTAAATCATTTGATTTACCAGGCGAACCATTATCAACTGAAGCTTGCCAGTTTTGAGGGACGATATTACTTAATTCAGGGCTTTTTAATTCCAATGATGAACCGTTTCCATCTGCTTCAGTTGGCCAAGGGAATTTATCATTATATTCAACAGAATCAACAAGTACAATATTATTATTAAATAATTTTATTACTTCACCAGTACTGCTTAGGCCGAAAGATAGATTTCCAATTAAATTCTTTACATTAGGCACTAAGGATTTTAATGCGGAAGTATCTTCTGCAATAACAATGTACTCTCCTGGATTTATTGAAATTCCATCTGGGAGAATAAAAGTATGATTTGAATCACTGTCTTTAATAACCCATCCAGATAAATCAATTGATTTATTAGATTTATTATACAGCTCAACCCAATCCTTTGTATTAAAAGTTGGGGAAGAATTATAATTAATTTCGTTTATAATGATATCATTGGAAAGTAAGTCTGTATCTAATTCAAATACAGCAGTTATATTTAGATTATTATTTGCATCAATTGTTATTATTTCGTTGTTAGAAGATTGAATTCCGTCCCATCTTACAAAATGATAGCCTGCGTATGGAAGAGCTTCCAATGTAATGGGTACATTGTTAAAATATGAACCTGTCCAAGGATAGTTATCGATTTTTAAAGAATTTATTTTTATTCTTCCTGATCCAATTGTTCCTATATTAAGATTAACAGAATAGTTACCACTGAGTCCAAATTTTTGATTTATATGAGATTTAACAAAACTTATTCTGTTATTTGCAAAAGTTCTCATTTGATCAATTCTGTTATTCCATTCTGTTACTGTACCAGTCCCCCATCTTTGCAGATGCTTAGGAATTTCCTGTTGAATTCTATTAACAAATACTGTTAAACTGGCATTTACTGAATCAGCGCGAAATCTTGAATTAGCAAAATCTGCAAATCTATTTATAAATTCATTTCTGAATTCTAAGCTTTTAAATAAATTTATAAGTAAAAAAGTTGACCAATCAGGATTTGGCCATTTAGGTCCGTTTGCAGTTGTAGCCATAGCTAAAGTATTATTACTTCCATCTCTTCCATCGTACAAACCAAATCCATAATCTGTATCATAAAGCAGCCATCTCCATTTACTTCCTGGGGTCTTTGCTTTCCAAAATTCAATATTACTTCCAGGCCAATCTGTATTATCCAAATAAATTTCTGAAGTTATATAATTTATATAATTATCAATATCTATTAATGATTTAGCAGAATCATAATTTGCTTGAATACTAAGATCATTATTCTTAATAAAATTCTGCATAGCTATATAATCAGCATCACTTCCTTCAATTACTTCCCAATCTAATTTTAATAGATATAAATTTGTTTTATCAACATTATAGTGGTCTTTAATATAATCTTCGTTCAAGTGTTCTCTAATGTTTTGAATTCCCCAATAAGCACCATTGATATAAAGTACTGCAGGTCTGTATTCTTGTGTTCCAATCCCTAATCCAGTAACAAGACTTTGAATGAAAGCATCTCTTAACATTGTATATTCCCAATCTTGACCACTGTTCCTAAGCACTATAGATTTATAACTTTTTTCTGATCTTTCTGGAAATACTTGATAAGGAATATTATCTATTCCGTATTTATCATTTGGTAAAATTTTAAGAGACTTTTGTGCATAAGAACGACTGTAGCCTCCAAATACTTTTGTACCTGCATCAATGCTAAACCCTAAACTTCCGTTGGGTTCGTACATTTCAATATGAATTGGTTTTTCCCAATCTTTCCAGAAGTTTGCTCCTTTAAATGGTGTAACCGGATCAGCACTATCGCCCATTACAAAAATACCAGAGTTGTTATCCCACAAATTTTTAGGATCAGTGCTAATAGAAACTATTGGTAATATTGTAGATTTATTAATAATGTATGTATGAGTAATTATTTCACTCGGTAACAGATTTGTACCAAAAGTTCTTGCTCTTATAACTGTATTGCTGTCAATAGTTATAGTTGAAGTGTATGTAGTTGAACTTATTGTAGGTTCTGACCCATCTTTTGAATAATAAATTGTAGCTTGCGGTGATGTAGTTGACAAATTTAATGATACTGATGAAGAATAAAATCCACCTTTATTATTAAACTGTGGCTGTTGTGCTACAAATAAAAATCCATCTGTTCCGTTTGCCCAACCTGGTGTAGGTGTATTAAAATATTTCCAAATTGAAGTTATACTTGGGTCTCTTCCGTATGAAATATCTGTATTTAAACTGCTTGTAGTAACTTCATCAATTCTATTCCCTAGAGAATCCGTTAAAAATATTTCTGTTCCAGATGATTTTAATTTAAAATTTGTGTGTAAAGGGAAAGAAGCAACATTTCTGTTTTTACCTGATGCATAAATTATTAAATATGTATTTGCCGGTAAAATCATATCTGAAAATACCCACCTAAATACATTTATTGAGTCATCTGATAATCCATAACCTTTTAAATTAATAGATGAAGCAGAAATGTTTTTAATTTCTATCCAATCCGGATAATCACCATCTTCATCTTGAAGAGTTATAGTGTTTAATAACATAACTTCATTGATAACCAAACTTTGTGCAAAAATTGATCTTTGCAATATTAGTATTGTTAAAATTGAAGTTATTAATAAATATTTTCTCATAGTTGATCCAAATTTTTGATTATAAAAATCAACTATTATGCCATTAACAAGTTTTATTGAAGCTGATTTCAGGTCAAAAACAAACATTTTTATCGGCAATTTTTACCGCTTGTCGATAGTTATTACCTAATTTAGATGAAATGGAACACTTTAACTGGAATTGTATTATTCTGTTACATTAATGTAAGACGGGATTTAAAGACAAAAATTAAAATTGTTCTTCGTCAAAATATAAATTTACATGATTAGTGCCGGCCAGACTTTTTAATTCTTTCACAAATTGAGAGTTCATTTTTGGGTTTTTAATTTTTACATAATATGAAAGTTCCAGATGATCTTCTGAACCGATTGATTTTACATTAAGTAGTTTTGTGCTATGGCAATATTGATTTATAATGTCTAGATAAGGCAGGTCTTCTGTGCCAAGATCAGAATAATATGTAAACTGTAATAGGAATCCTCTTTTGGGTGGGGCAACAATATTAGCTTTTGTAAGTACCGACAAAATTAGACCTATAAAAATTGTGCTAGTTAATGCTACATAAGGTAAACCTACTCCGGCCGCCATTCCAATAGCCAGTGAAAAGAAAATATAAATGATGTCAATTGTTTCCTTTACAGCTGTTCTAAATCTTATAATAGACATTGCACCAACCAATCCAAATGCTCGAGCTAAATTATTTCCAATTACCATAATCACTACCGAAGTGATCATTGTAAGTATTACAAGAGAATTTAAAAATGATTGTTGGGCACCAGGACCTTTATAAGTAATTCTGTAAAAAATTGAAATTATAAAACCGCAGATAAAGGAAATAAGAAGATTAGTTATTACTTCACCAACTGATAGAGAATAATTTATTATATTTTCAAATTCTTGTAACATTATAAAAAACTTTTTCCATTTAATTTATAAAAACTGAATTACGAAATTTATAAGTATCTGGATTAAAAAGTGGGTCATATTTTTTTTGAATATCCAAACAAGTTGAATATTTTGATACAGCTATCCTGTTCAGTTTAAAAAAAGATACTATACTCTGTAGCCATTCCGGAAACCCCAAATTAAATTTTAACTCTAAAATAAAATAATTAGGATGTGTTGGTACTAGAATATCTTCCCTATATAGATCTTTTAAAGTAGGGAAACCCATCGAGCGTATATTTTTATCAATAGTTATTCTAATGTTACGGTCTAATTTTCCGAAAAAAGCTTCTCTGTCATAAACTACTAATACCGTTGGTATGAGTGAATTTGATATTATATTGAAAAAAAATCTTTTTCCATCAGTGGTTCTTTTATCAGATATTTTATTTGAAAGTACTAAGTCTTCAATATTTCCTGTTGCAAACAACTCTTCTAGGTCTCCATAAAGTACAGGCGATCGGTTTTTAGCATTAAAATTTTCATACCTTCTTTTTATTTCCAAAAACACAACTTTTTCTCCTAATAGTTGATTATATCCCCTTATTCTTATTTTTTTTCTAATCTTGTAACCTTCAATTTTTTCAAAGTAATATTGCATAGATTTTGTATCGTAATAAATACTTCTTACAGTATACTCTTTTTTATCTCTCTGCATAGCAAAATCATCCAAATGAATAAATGGTTTTAATACATTCCTTATTGGTGTAAGCAATTCATTCGGAACTAAATATTTAAATTCTTTTCTGTAATTCATTAATTAAAATATACTTCTAAAAATTTTATTTATCCTTTCTTTAATAGATATAGATCCTAAGTGTAAAGTACATTGCAAATACATTCCTGGTAAAAAACCCAATTTATTTTTGTCCACAATAGCTTTTATCATTACAACTTGTGTATGGTTAAATATCTGAACTTTATTATCCATCCCAAAATATTTTGCTTCAATTATGTTTTTATTATAAGGCAATTGAAGATCAATGGATATATCTTTTGCTAGGTATTCTTTTTCTCGAATATTAATAGGCATAACTATTACATAACCGCTAGTATCCGCAACAAATAAAATAGTATCATTTTTTGCTATTTGATTTACAGTCCCATCAATTGGAGAAATGATCATAAAATTTCTAAGCCGTTTTTCCAATATGATTATTTCATTTTCAATAGAAAATATTTGGGAATTTATTATTTGGATTTGCTCAGGCTTCTCTCCGGTCTTAACTGCTTCAAACTGAGCTTCAGCAATAGAAATATTTATGTCATTTAAGTTGGATTCATTTTGTGCAATCTCATATTCTTCAGTTGAGATCAGATTTTTTTCATGCATCGCTTTTAATCTTGCAAGTATCTTTTTTTGTTCTGTTGATTTTTCTATTTCAAAAGCTAATTTTTCTTTTGCTGCTTTAATTATTGAACTTTTATTGCCTGTCAAGTTAGATTTTAATGATGCTTTTGTTTCTGCAAGTTTACCTTGCAATTGCACTAAGCGTCTGTTAATTTCATTTGAGTGAATAATTCCTATTGTGTCATTTTTGGAAACAGAAAAGTAATTTTCACTTTTGAAAAATTCAAACTGAACTGCATCACCTCTTTCAAATTGTGTTACAAAAAAATCTTCGTTAATACCGGTTATATTATTAATTAGCTGAGTAACAATCATCCCATTATCGGTCTTACTTAAAATCCACTCTTTTTGGGGCAGAACTTTACCTGGTACTTCTATTGAATAAGGAAGATTTATTGGTAGAATTAAAAAAATAATTATTGCTAATAATGCAATTGTGGCTATAGTAATCTTAACAAGGTTTATAAACATTAATTAAAAATATAAATGTTGATTATTCAAAAGATTATTGGATATAAAGTTGCAGAAATATTTTAATTAATACAAATTTTATTAAATCAAACTTTTTTCTGAACAACGATCACTTTCAAACTGAATTGTTACATGATTTATCTCAAATTTTTCGTGCAGTAGTTTTTCTATTTCAGCTATCTTCTTTTCTGTCTGGGAGGCGAGTATATCTTCAACTTCTATGTGTGCTTCAAAGTGAATATCTTTTTCGTTTATTCTCCAAAAATGGATATGATGAAC
>PFVA01000254.1:963-2400 GCA_002790365.1 Ignavibacteriales bacterium CG_4_9_14_3_um_filter_30_11 | reverse complement strand
CGGATAATCAATGGCACTACATCCAAAATTCCCAAAATCTCCTTATGTTATTTTAGACCCTTCATTACGTTGGTTTCCTGCTGATGAAGATTTAAGAGAAAAAAGTTATGATAAGCTTCTTCCACCTCTTGTTGCAAAACTTCGCTTAAAAGTTAAACAGTGGCGTGAGTCAAATTATGATGGCGCTTCAAGTACAAGCAAGTCTCTTTTAAAATGGTGGTTCTCGTTAGAACATCCAATTCAAGATTCCGATGTTTCAACAATAACTTTTAAGTATTACTTCGCACAGCGTGAAGCAGTTGAAACGATAATTTTTCTCTATGAAGTAGCAAACATTAAAGATAAATATGATCTATTAAGGTTTGATAGTTCCGGAGCTATTACTCCGGGTATGTTTACCGAAGATTGGAAAAGATTCGTTATTAAGATGGCAACCGGCAGTGGTAAAACAAAAGTACTTAGTTTAATACTTGCCTGGTCATATTTTCATAAACTTTACGAAGATGATTCAACTTTAGCAAGAAACTTTTTGCTGATAACACCTAACATAATTGTACTCGATAGAATCAGAAAAGATTTCGATGGCTTAAAAATCTTTTATGAAGATCCGATACTTCCTGATAACGGTTATGAAGGACAAAACTGGAAAGATGATTTTCAACTAACAGTTCATATTCAGGATGAGATTGGAATAATTAGAAAAACCGGAAATCTTTTTATATCTAATATCCACCGCGTTTTTGAAAATAATTATAAAGAACCATCATTTGAGGATGAAAATTTAACCGATTATTTTCTTGGCAGAAAACCTTCAGGTGCAACAAATGATTCGAAAATAGATCTTGGAGATATTGTCAGGGAAATTGATGAGTTAGTTGTGCTAAATGATGAAGCTCATCATATACACGATGAAAAACTTGCCTGGTTCAAATCAATACAGGACATCAACAATAAAATGAAAATGAAAGGTACTCAGCTTTCTTTACAAGTTGATGTTACTGCAACACCACGCCATAACAACGGCGCAATATTCGTTCAAACAGTTTCAGACTATCCACTCGTTGAAGCTATTCATCAAAATATTGTTAAACATCCAGTAGTGCCTGATAATGCAAGCAGGACAAAACTAATAGATAAACAAAGTTCAAAGTTCACAGAAAAATATGAAGACTACCTACACCTTGGTTATCTTGAATGGCAAAAAGTTTATGATGAGCACTTAAAGCTTGGTAAAAAAGCAGTTCTTTTTGTAATGACTGACGATACAAAAAATTGTGATGAAGTTGCCGATTATCTTTCAGATAAGTATCCTAATCTAAAAGATTCAGTACTCGTGATACATACTAAAAACAATGGTGAAATTTCTGAATCTGTATCAGGAAAAAGTAAAGATGTACTTGATAAACTTAGATCTGCTGCAAATAACATTGATAAAGA
>PFVA01000254.1:0-943 GCA_002790365.1 Ignavibacteriales bacterium CG_4_9_14_3_um_filter_30_11 | reverse complement strand
TATCTGTGTTGATGTTAAAAGAAGGATGGGATGTTAGAAATGTAACCACAATTGTTGGCCTTCGGGCTTATACTTCTCAAAGTAACATTCTCCCTGAACAAACTTTAGGTCGTGGACTTAGAAAAATGTATCATGACCACGATCTTGTTGAAAGTGTAAGTGTAGTTGGCACAGAAGCATTTATGAATTTTGTTGAATCAATAAAAAGCGAGGGTGTTGAGCTTGAAAGAAAGGCTATGGGTTCAGGTACACCACCTAAGAGTCCGGTTGTAGTGGAAATAGATTTAGCTAATAATAAAAAGGATGTAGATAAACTTGATATTGAAATTCCAGTACTTTCATCACGTATTCATCGTGAATGGAAAAATCTTTCTGAGCTTGATGTAAAATCTTTTGAAAATAAAAAATGCCCCGTGATGGCTTACTCGTATGAACAGCTTAGAGAAATTGTCTTCAAAGATATAACGACAGAAGAAATAGATCACAGTACAATTTTAGATTCAGCCTATGTTATAAATTCACAAAGTGTAATAGGATTTTTTACTCAACAAGTTATGCGTGAGTTAAGAATAGTTAGTGGCTTCGATATACTCTATGGGAAAATCAAAGAGTTTATTAAATTTTATCTGTTTACTCGTGAAGTAGATTTAGATGATCCAGTTACTATTAGAAATTTATCCGAGCTTGAACCACAGAAAATTTTAGTTGAAACATTTAAGAAAAAAATCAATGAACTTACTGTAGTGGATAAGGGTGATGCGGAGATAAAAGATTACATTAAAATAAGTAAAACACGCCCATTCGTAGCAAAAGATCAAAAATTCCTAATACCACAAAAAAGTTTATTTAATAAAATTATTGGTGATAGTAATCTTGAATTAAAATTTGCATCATTCTTAGAAAACTGCGATGATATAATCTCTTATGTTAAAAATTATTTGGC
>PFVA01000019.1 GCA_002790365.1 Ignavibacteriales bacterium CG_4_9_14_3_um_filter_30_11 | reverse complement strand
CATCAGTTGCATTAATCGGGTTTGGTAAAATTTGAGTATTGGATGTTGCAGTTAAATTATAATTACCGGAAACAACATTATTAAAATTAAAACTTCCGTTTGCATCAGTAGTAGCTGTTATACTATTACCTCCGGAACTTGGAGTTAATTTTACAGTTACATTTTGCAATAGATTTAATGAATTATTGTCATAATTAATTTTACCGGAAACAGAAAAATTAGTGTTTGTTATTAATTCAAAATTAGCTGTAAGATTTACATCATTGCTAAGCGTTATTGTTATTGTGCTTGATGAAGATGCAGAAGCTCCGTTCCATCCTGTAAATTTATAGCCTAATGCAGGAATTGCTTCAATAGTTATTGGTATATTATTAAAATAAACACCACTCCAGCTTACTTCATCTACTAATACAGAATTGATTTTTATATTTCCTTTATTAGGTTGATTATTTAATAATGTAACATTAGAAGCTCCCCCTAAATTAAATTTAGTTACATAATTATTTCTTATATAAGGTAATCTATTGTTAGCAAAATCTACCATTTTTTGAACATTGTCATACCATTCAGAAACTGTTTCAGGATATAATTTATAATTCTCAACTTTATAAGTATGCCATTTTTCTAAATGAAACGGAATTTCAGGTTCTATCACAGATTTCATTTTATTAATTTTATCAACCACATTTTGCGGGATGAAATAAGTGTTTGAATAATCTGCAAAAGTGTTTATAAAATTTGTTCTAAACTCTAAATTGTCTAATAATTTTCTTAACAATACTGTTGACCAAGGTGGATTTGGCCAGCTTGAACCATTTGCTGTTGTAGCAAAATCCAATGTTTGATGCTTATATCCATCCCTAGGTTCGCCAGTGCTGCTATTATCATAAAGTCCGAAACCAAAGTCAGTATCATATAAAATCCATCTCCATTTACCATAAGGTGTATTACTTTTCCAAAATTTTATATTACTTCCAGGCCAATCCACATTGTTAAAATAAATTTCGGAAACCATATAAGAAATAAAATTATTTACATCCATTTTTGTTTTAATGTATTCATAGTTGGATGTATTTGACATATCATTATTATTTATGAAATTGTACATTGCAATGTATTCACTTGGGTCACCTTGCTGAGGTTCACCTTCCAATTCGAGTCTGGTAACATTATCTGGATCCACTCCATGATGAGAAGCTAAATAATGTTCATTTTCTTTTTCTCTTATATTGAATATTCCCCAATACTCACCGTCAAGAAAAACTACGGCAGGTCTGTATACCCTAACATCTAATCCAGTTTTTTCTACAAGACTCTCCATCATACCATCCCTGAACATAGTACTATTCCAATCCTGTCCTGAATTTCTTAACACTATAGATTGAAATTTATCTATATCAAGATCCGGAAAGATTTTATATTTAATTTCATTGTAACCGTATTGGCCTCTTGCAAAAATGGCAAATGATTTTTGTAAATATTCCCTTGAATATCCACCCCGTATTTTTATTCCGGCATCTATACTAAAACCAAGAGTACCGTTGGGCTCAAACATTTCAATATGAATTGGTCTCTCCCAATTCTGCCAATAATTTGCTCTTTTGTCAGGATCACTTGGATTTGGTGGATTAGCAATCGGACCTGTTACATAAATTCCAATATTCTCATCAAAAAAATTAGCTGAGTCTGTAGAAATAGAAATTACAGGAAGATTGTTCCTTTCATTTATTAAATATGTATGTGTAATTATTTTACTTGGTAATTTACCAGCTTGAACTGCTTTTGCACGAACAACTGTTGTTTTTGTAAGTGTAATTGATGAAGTATAAACTTTAGATTGTTCAGTTGGTTCAGAACCGTTAGTTGTATAATAAATGGTGGTTTGCGGAGAAGATAATAATAATGAAAGAGTAATTGAGCCTGAATAAAATCCACCGTTAACTGAAAATACCGGTGGAGTAGTTAAACCAGAAGTTCCCGCTGCATTATTATTTGATGCGCCCGGTGTTGCTTCTCCATTTGAAAAATAAAACCAGCTTGCGCTCCCGTCCGGCTGCCTTCCTAAAGAAACATCAGGAGGTATTACCGTTGATACCATATGATCTATAATTGTTCCTTGTGGTGCTGTTAATGTAATAGGTTCACCTGATTTACTTACCTTAAAATTTGTATGTAAGTTTTGAAAATCAGAAATATTTGATACACCAGAAGCAAATACTGTAAGAAACTGGTTAGCTCCCAATATTACATTCGGAAAAACCCATTTAAATGGTAGCAGATCATCATCTGTAAGACCATATCCATTTAAATTTACTGGAATATCGGAGTTATTATAAATTTCTATCCAATCAGAATAATTGCCGTTATTATCTTTAAAAGTGTTAGAATTTGAAGACATTATTTCATTTATAACAACATTTTGTGAATAACTTATGCAAGAAATTATTACTGATAAAAAGAGTATTAAATAAATTTTATTTTTTTTCATTTTTAGTTCTCGATTAATTTATTGTAAAGGAACCATCAACATCTCCTGTAGCTATTCCTTTTAAATTCTGTTCTGTTAAATTCGAATTCGTAATTGTAATTTGTTT